>CAIOSF010000175.1 GCA_903860855.1 uncultured Alphaproteobacteria bacterium
ATCACAATTTTGTTGAGCGTTATTTTTGCCTACAGTCACCATTGATTATACAATTGCTCATAATTGGTGTTCCAATTATGATTGTGTTATTAGCTCTTCTATCAAAAATATTTAATGTCCGTCATACCATACAAAGCGACTTCACTGCTATCGGCATGGTGTTTGAACTATACTACGATGCGGCTTTGATATATGCAATGTACGTCGCGAGCATGGGCTCCCCACAACAAAACACGAAAATCGTAGAGGAACAAAAAATCGAAACCCCAGCCCCTCTCAGCGGCCAAATCAACCCAGAGTTCGAACCCAAAGTGCAAGATATCGCTCAATACTAGCGATTATGAGATGGACCTATTCTAAAAATAAGCAAGGGATCGGATAGGCAACGCCATTGACATAGCCTAGGAAATCAGTAATCTGGTGATGTTTTGTGCGCAAAGGCGTAAACCATGCCCCTATGGCGGAATCGGTAGACGCGACAGACTCAAAATCTGTTGTCTTCACAGGCATGCTGGTTCGAGTCCGGCTAGGGGCACCAATAATACAATTAATCGTTTTTACCTTACAAATCTTGAACCGAGCAGCAAGAACTCTACTTGCTATCACCAACTTTGAGCACAGCGATGAATGCACTCTGAGGAATACTGACTCTACCTATAGATCTCATTCGCTTTTTCCCCTCTTTCTGCTTATCCAGTAACTTTCTCTTCCTAGATACATCTCCTCCATAGCATTTTGCCGTCACGTCTTTGCGCATGGCGCTGATGGTTTCGCGTGCAATTATTTTACCACCAATAGCCGCTTGAATAGGGATCACAAACATATGCCTTGGGATCAAGTCTTTCAGTCTGATACACAGCTCTCTCCCCCTGCTCTCAGCCCTACCACGATGAACAATGGTTGACAAAGCATCAACCGGCTCAGCATTAACCAAAATCGATAACTTAACCAAATCACTCTTACGATACTCATCGACCTCCCAATCGAAGCTAGCATAGCCCTTAGAGCAAGACTTGAGACGATCATAAAAATCATAAATTATTTCATTCAGAGGGAGGCGATAGATAGTCATAACTCTATTGCCTACGTAGGTCAGATCAAGCTGTTCACCTCTTTTATCAGTACATAGAGATAAGACTGATCCAAGATAACCGTCAGGAACCATGATCGTAGCCTTAACCCATGGTTCCTCCATATACTCAATTCTAGCCGGATCAGGTAACTCGATTGGGTTATGCAGCTCTAGAACTTCACCAGAGCGCAGGTAGATCTTGTAGATAACACTAGGAGCGGTAGTAATGAGATCAAGATTGAATTCCCTTTCTAACCTCTCCTGAATAACCTCAAGGTGAAGCAATCCCAAGAAGCCGCAGCGAAAACCAAACCCTAAAGCATTAGAGGTTTCCATCTCGTATTCAAAGCTAGCATCATTAAGATGGAGCTTTTCTAAACTATCCTTAAGAATTACAAACTGACCGGCATCGGCGGGGTAAAGGCCACAAAAAACCACAGGCTGAGTTGGTTTAAAACCAGGTAAGGCTTCGGCGCATTCTTTCTTATCTTCAGTAATGGTATCACCAACATGACAGTCGGATACCTGCCTAATTGAAGCTGTTATAAAACCAACCTCCCCTGGGAATAGAGAATCAATAAAAACCTTCTTAGGAGTAAAAACTCCGACGGCATCGACACCATAAACGCTATTCGTCGCCATCATCTTGATCTGCATTCCCTTGTGCAAGATACCATCAACCACCCTCACCAGTATGACGATCCCGATGTATTGGTCATACCAACTATCAACCAGCATGGCTTTCAGATGATTGTTTTGACTTCCCTTGGGAGATGGAAGTTTCGTAACTATTGCTTCCAAGACATCTTCAATGCCTATCCCGGTCTTTGCTGATATTAATACAGCGTCGCTGGCGTCTAAACCTATAACATCATGGATTTGCTCCTTTACTTTCTCAGGCTCAGCAGCCGGGAGATCGATTTTGTTCAGCACAATGATGATCTCATGGCCTGCGTCAACAGCTTTATAGACATTGGCAAGAGTCTGAGCCTCAACCCCCTGGCTCGCATCAACAATTAGAAGAGACCCTTCACAGGCGGCCAACGAGCGGCTTACTTCGTAGCTAAAATCAACGTGGCCAGGTGTATCGATCAAATTTAATATATATTCTGTGCCACCTTTGCTTTTATATTTTAGACGAACGGTTTGAGCCTTGATGGTTATACCCCTTTCCTGCTCAATATCCATCGAGTCTAGTACCTGACTGCTCATCTCTCGAGCCTCTAATCCGCCACATTTCTCGATAAGACGATCTGCTAAGGTTGATTTGCCATGATCTATATGAGCAATGATAGCAAAATTACGGATAGTACTAATATTGTTGTCCATTTATCTGATTATATAAGTTAAATATCTTCTTTTCTTGAGATATCAAATCCAGTCACAGATAGTTTTAAGAACTCATCATTACTATGTCAAGGAAAGAGCGGCTATAATCCCAGTTCCGGTATGAAATAAGGAGGAGCATGAGTGCGAAATGTGCTGAATGTATATAGAGAAATAATCAACGCAGCAACAGGTCGTTCTGGAATTGGTGTTACCATCCGAGCGCCTCTACAGGATAATCAGTCAATTTTTAATGCTTTTCTAATTTTATATGGGGATATTACTCAAACTTTTGTAATTTGGATTGTATTAATTTTAAAAATCATAAATAATTTGTAACGTTACACGGTGACAAACCGATTTTAATAGTAAATTTGAATAGATAGGTAGAAAAATGCAAGCAACAGGTACAGAATTCAGCAAATCGGATCTCATTAGCCAACTAGAAAAGCTAGCTAATGAGATGAAAGGATTAAAGAATCAGGAAATTGGCTCTGACCATGCTAATGCACTCAAGATTCTTACAAAGGAGCTTCTGACAACAACTACCAAGGAGGAAAGTCAAAAGTGGAGAGACGAACAGTACCAAAAAATCGCTGATTTTGGTAACTCAATTCTTACTGGACTAAAAGATGCGAAGGACTGGACGGCAGAGCAGTGGAAGTCAGCCTCAACAGCAGTTTCAAATTGGTGCGGTGCAAGAAAAGAGGATATCAAGCAAGGTTGGGATTCGTTTACCAAAAAGATGGGAGAAGGCTGGGATAAGTGCGTCGATGGCATGAAGGCATTCGGTTCATGGATCGCAGAGAAGTGGAACAATGCAATGGATTGTCTGGGGAAACTTTGGGATGAAATTAAGATTGGTGCTCATAATATAGGCGTTGACATAAAAACAGCTGCGTTAAATTTTTGCACAGAGATGAAATATGACGCATTGCAAATACCTGAACTGGCTCAAAAAGCTTATCTTAGCGTAAGTGATACATATCAGGGGCTAAAGGGAGCAGCATCTGGAAAAATAGCTGAAGCATTTGATAATAGTTTGACCGGCGTCAGAGCAGATCTTGTACAGGTTGTAACAAATGGCGAAAAACAATTAGAAGAGGCAAAAAAAGGGCTAGAACCAGAAGCTTTTGCTAAATCATTAAAAGATGCTGGGTTAGATGGATTAAAAAAAGATGAACAAGATAAGATTCATGCCAAAATGGAAGACAATGTTAAAAAAATGGAAGAAAAACTTACGGAATCTAAAGCTAAGCTAACAGGCAAAGCTGAAACTAGAGAGCATTGGAAAGATGCATTAGAGGCGATAAAAACAGGTACGGAAAAGGCTATACTTGCCAATGATGAAAAAAGGACTGGTGTGAATGAGAAGATGCAAACCACTACAGATACGAAAGTAGATATTAAAACTAATAGATTAAGCGAAGCTGAAGCATCCAAACAAGCCTATGCTGATAAAGTACATGAAGCGCGCAATCCTAAGCCAAAAGATGTGGATTTGGAAATGACCGATATGAGCAAAAAAGGGAGTCATGTGGATCACCTAAAAGAAGAGAAAGCAAAGCCAAAAGATCAGAATATGAAACTATGAACTTTTAGCATAATCAACCTTTAGGAGTCATTAACGCAACATAAGATTAGCGACATACTTACCCATCATATCCAGTTCTATGTTCACACTCTTACCTACTGATGCACGTCGCAAATTCGTGTTTTGGTAGGTATAGGGTATGACGTTTACCTCAATCATTCTCTCAACTCGATCCACGCTATTAATGGTAAAGGCAATACCGTTGAGGGTGATTGATCCCTTTAATACTATGCAGTCGAATGCGTCATACGCGAACGAATTCAAGCTGATAGCTTCGTTGCACTTTGGATCTCGCACTTTGACTTCGCCTTTGGCTTGTCCATTGCATGTGTCACGTATGTTCAATACGCGCCTAGTGCTCGTCGCTTGTTCTCCTTGCTCTGAGCTTGAATTCGTTCGCGTACCATCATAGCTATCGTAGGTCTTTATATTCAAGCCATTATCCAGGTCGCCCTCATAATCTCGCCCCTCTTCGACTCGATCCAATCTAATCCTCAACCTATTATGAGATTCGCCTACCTTATCCAAGCTGATGATCTCACCCACGCAGTCCACGTGACCGAAAACAAAATGACCATCGAGCCTATCACCAATTAGTAATGATCTTTCAACATTAAGAAGGTCGCCTTCTCGCCATGATGATGAATCAGTGACAGATCTTGTAGCCTGAGAAATACAGACAGATACTATGGAATCATATTCTGTTGGCTTTGTCTGAGATCTGTATACTCCACTATCAGAGCTGGAGTCGCTAGAGTTAATCGACGCGATCGTGAGGCAAATACCATTAAATGCTATCGAAGCTCCCAAGTCTGGCGTAAATGGTAAACTCATCGCGATGATCCAGTCTTGTTGACTTCTATCGATCTGTATGATCCTGCTAAGATGGGTTATTATACCAGTGAACATAAATTGCCTCCTCTAAGTTTTAGTATTATACAGGATCCAGATATAGTAGCTCAATTTATAGTCTGTACAAGGCACGACGACCTGAAGCCTATTATAAATAGGCTGTGAATCCAATAGGATGAACGGATACACCTAAAACCTGCTGAGCGAACCATCACGAAGCCTTGTCGAAGGAGGAGTAACGCCGTACAGGCTGTAAATTGAGCTATTTGATTGCGCCATGACAATGCTTATACTTGACCCCAGAACCGCAAGGACATGGATGATTCCTCGACCTAGGTTCCTCAATGGATTTAGGGTAATCAGCACCACCATCCTTAACATCCCTGCCCTCAGCTTTATTCCGTTCTCCACCCCCATCTTGATCATCATCTTGAGCTTCATTCTGGTGAATATTAACATGAAATACCATGTTAACGAACTGCTCTTCCAGAGTAAATAGCATATGTTTAAATAAACCAAAGGCCTCCATTTTATACTCATTAAGAGGATTCTTCTGAGCATAAGCCCTAAGGTTGATACCAGAACGGAGATGATCAAGGGAATGAAGGTGATCCTTCCATAAAGAATCAAGAATCGATAACAATAAAACTTGGAGCATATCGGCAAAATTTTCTTCACCATGATCGACTCGCTTTTTGGTTATATAATCACTAACCATCCCCATTGTATAAGTCGCAACTTCGCTATCTTTCCTATTTCTCACCGAAGCTTCATCTATATGTATGCCATAAATCCTGTTAAGCTCCTTGTTCAATCCAATCAAGTCCCACTGCTCTTCATAAGAGCCCTTGGGAATATGCTGCTCAATTAATCTTGCCAGGACAGAAAAAGACATATCTAGCAAACTATCGAATAATGTTTCGGGAAAGGACATGATATGAAGCCTTTTAGTGTAAATTACTTGCCTCTGCTCATTCATTACGTCATCATATTGTAGTATATTTTTGCGGATCTCATAGTTTCTACCTTCAACTCTTTGCTGAGCCTTGGCTAAAGATTTACTAACCCATGGATGAATGATTGCATCCCCCTCCTTCAATCCCATTTTGAGCAAAAGTCCACTAAGTTTTTCTGAGCCAAACAATCTCATCAAATCATCGTCCATCGACAAGAAAAACTTCGTTGTACCTGGATCACCTTGTCGTCCCGATCTACCTCGCAGCTGATCATCTATTCGGCGCGATTCATGCCTTTCCGTGCCTATGACCAACAAGCCACCTACTCTTTTTACCTCTTGTCTGTCTTTCTCAACCTTGCTGTCTATCTGCTCATAGATCGCTCTATATTGCTCATCTGATATAGATTTATTGCCAAATTTCTCATGGCATTTTTGTTGTACCAGCATATCCGTATTACCACCAAGCTTTATGTCAGTACCGCGACCAGCCATATTTGTTGCTATGGTTACTCCTCCTAACCTTCCAGCTTGGGCAATGATCTCAGCCTCTTGTTCGTGATACTTGGCATTCAATACATTGTGTTTTATCTTATGTTTTTTTAGTAAAGACGAGATGTATTCAGACTTTTCTATACTAATTGTTCCAACCAGTATTGGTTGTTGGGCCTCGTGGGCCCGGGCGATTTCATCAACTATCGCATTATATTTCTCTCCTGCCGTTCTATAGACAACATCATCCTCATCTTTACGGGCAACATCTAGATGCGTTGGAATTGAGAGGACCTGAAGTTTATAGGTATCGGCAAATTCCGCAGACTCAGTCATTGCAGTTCCAGTCATGCCAGCTAATTTTTTATACATGCGGAAATAATTCTGATATGTGATAGAGGCTATAGTCTGATTTTCGTGCTGTATCTTTACATCTTCTTTGGCTTCGATGGCAGAGTGTAGGCCATCAGAATATCTTCGACCATCCATAATCCTACCAGTGAACTCATCAATGATCATGATCTTGCCATCTTTGACTATATAGTCTTTGTCACAGGCATATATATACTGGGCTTTCAGAGCTTGGTTGATGTGATGAACAATTTTCACGTCAGTTCTTGTTGTCTGATACGGCATTCTGAAGGGTTAAGCTGTGCAGTGGCACGACAACATTGAGCA
>CAIOSF010000176.1 GCA_903860855.1 uncultured Alphaproteobacteria bacterium
GAATTTTCGATATTTTCAAGCCATGGCCTATTCAAGAAATTGATGACAGATATCACAATGGCATTGGCATGATGTTAGATGATGTTGTTGCCGGGATTTATGCTTGTGTTTTCTTGCAAATTGGCATGATGCTTCTCGCTAATTTCCATATTCGTTTTTAATATGTCAACAATTAAAGTCTTAGTCAATGGCGCCAGTGGTCGAATGGGATCGCTGAGTGCACAGCATATTGATGAGTGTTCTTCGTTAACGTTAGTTGCTGGCATTGATCAAAGGCACGATCTCAAAGAAGCCATCGAACAGTATCAACCTGACGTGGTCGTTGATTTTACGGTGGCGTCAGTTGGTTTGTTGAATGCGTCTATTATCATTGAAGCGGGCGTTCGTCCGGTGATGGGTACAACAGGATTCACCGAACAGGAGGTTTTGCGGCTTGAGCAGCAGTGTCAAGAAAAACAGCTGGGGGGAATAATTGCGCCCAATTTTTCGTTAGGGGCTGTGCTTCTTATGCAGATCTCCAAGCAGGTGGCTCGTTATTTTCCACAGGCAGAAGTGATCGAAGGTCATCATTTGGGCAAAGAAGAAGCGCCTTCTGGCACCGCTATTCACACTGCAGAATTGATTGCACAAGGGCGACTCACTGCCACGGATTTGCAGCGTTGCCACGAAGTGATCCCGCATGCGCGAGGCGCTTTTCATGAGGCGGTCGCCATACATTCTCTTCGATTACCCGGGGTGTTGGCTGAGCAAGAAGTGATTTTCGGCGGAACGGGTGAAACATTGCGGATCAAACACCAAACGCTTGACCGTGGCTGTTTTATGCCTGGAGTTTTGCTCGCGTGTCATCACGTGATGACGCTTGATCACCTGGTGTATGGATTGGAACATATTTTATTAAATGTTGAGTAGTTGGGTTTTGATTTCTTGTAAGGTTAGGCGCTGGTTTTTAAGTGTTTTAATTAAAGAGCAGCGTTCTATCGTATCTAATGTATAAAGTTGATAGCCTGATGGGGTTGTGCTTGCAACACTGAGCAAGCCTTCTTTGGTCCAATAGCGAATAGTGGAAGGAGCAACATTCACTGCTTTTGCAAGTGTTCCAATTTTCAATAAATCGTCTGTATCAAGATTTTCTAACGTTGTTTCATGACGAGTGGCATTTAAATAAATATCAAGAGAGCGATCCACCGCTTTCATGATGAGTTTATCATAGGGCTCTTTAGAGTTACCAAGCTGAGCTTGTTCTAATGCAGTAATATAAGCTAATCTGTCGCGTTTTCTGATAATGGCAGGAGGGTAGCCTGCCATGAGTAATAATAAGTTCATTAATAATCGCGCAGTACGACCATTACCATCGATGAAAGGGTTAATACTAACAAGACGATAGTGGGCTTCGCCTGCTAAAGCAATTGGATGTAGATTATCTTGAGTGCTGGTTAGCCATTGATAAAATTCGTCCATGAGGAAAGGAACTTTCAGTGGATTTGGCATAATAGCCAGTGAGCCAGAAATTCTGACAGGAACGCTTCTATAATGACCGGCATTATCATCGTCGATCCCGTTAAGAATAATATGATGAATAGCAAGGATATCTTTGAGGGAGAGATCTTGAGGCTTTCTTTCTACTAAGGAGTAGAGAAAATCTAAAGCGTGTGCATGATTATTAGCTTCCAGATGTTCTATTAAGCTTTTGCCACCTACGGTTAAGCCTTTTTCGATAACCAGTGCTGTTTCACGGCGAGTAAGAGTATTACCTTCAATAGCGTTACTGGTATAGGTAAGCTCTATTTTAAACCAATCTCTTAGATTGGTTATGATCTCAGGGGAGAAAGGCCTTTTGGCATCAAGAAGGTGCTTTTTTTGTGTTAATTTATTATAATCCATACTATAAACCATAAAGTATAACGTTATGGTTTGTAGTATAGTTGATAAGTATCAAAAAAGAAACAGAATAGAAGGAAAATAGAAAATTTGAAGTGATCTGAGCTATTTTTAACCTTTTCCCTTGAGGCTGAAGTATCTCTCCTAATTTTCAAAAGGAATATTAGGGAAAAATATGCATTATTTTTTACCTCTCCCCCTGAGGGGGTTTTGTTGAATAATTCGCTTTTTCCCTTCTCCCGCTTGTGGGAGAAGGGTAGGGATGAGGGTCTACGAGTTAGCACATTCTTATTTTAGATTTATTTTTGAATGTTCCAAGCGCATACACCCTCACCCCAACCCCTTTGATAAAAACCATCCCTGGTTTTTACCCTACGGGCGCCTGAGGGCGCCCAAATCTGTTCCAGACAGATTTGTCCCGCAAGCGGGAGAGGGGAGGATTAGCAAGGTCGACATGCAGAGCATGGCGGGAGAGGGGGTAATAATAATAAAAATTAAATGAGTTTCTGATAGTGATCAACCACTTTGCTTTTTATTAAAAAGGGTTTAATCTCTGACCGGCTTTTATAAGCAAAAATTAAGGGCAGATCCTTTTTTAAGATGCTAAGAATCGATCCCTCACATGATTGGGAGTATACC
>CAIOSF010000177.1 GCA_903860855.1 uncultured Alphaproteobacteria bacterium
CCGATCGCGATTGAAAATGATATCGTCGCGACATAGGTATAATTTCAAATTATATCTAAATAATATTCTACTCCTGTACGGAGCGGAGGCATATATTGGCTCTATGATACTGTTATCTATAGTTATCGCGGCCCTATTTACAGATGTTTTGGACATATTGTGGTTTGGCCATACGGTCTGGCGGCCCATTGCTACGATATACCTGACTTCAGCTTTACTAGGAGTACCATTAAGCGCTAAAAGCATAAGATATTCGGTAGGGTTAGCCATAGTTGGTGCTGCTTATGGTACTTATCTGTTTGCCTACATATTCTCCCCTATATCCGTATTGCTAGCAATATTAGGATCGGCTATACCAGTTTTGTCTAAAAAATTCCTAAGAATGGTCAGGGGCATCAGGACTACAGTGTCCAGCAGTGGAAGTGATTACACTAATTTTTATGGCAATTTAAATCAGTATTGTTACGCATTCAGTATGTTCTGTATGGCTAACTATCTCTTACCCCCCCCCTGTTCTTTCATGGTGATGATATAGTATCAATAGACAATCCAATATTCTATTTTCATATTGCATGTTCAATTCTGGCTATAGGTCTGCTTTTGGTTGATCATTTGAGCATATTTAAATATAAATTGCTTTTTGTCATCTATTACTGGTACTTAACCTTATTCTTCTGCCTAGCTTTTGTACCTATGCAGAAACTAATAGCTGCTGACAGTTTTGAGTATAGTATGGTTGAATTCACCGTTGAAATCATTCTTCTAGGGATTATGGTTGGGTTCTCCACATCATGCGCAATTCTTTTTGCAGCATTTGTACTGACAATTATGATTATCCAATTGTGGCCGAGTTATGGCAACTTCATCATTGTTCAGGAGTTAAATTTGCATCTAGTAGCAATTTATATATATGGGGATATTCCTCGGCATTATCCTATATTTATCGACATGAGGAGGATAAAAGGAGGCGCAATCACTATAACACCCAAGGATTTAGCGACATTAAAACAATTCTCCAGAATCTTACAAAGGCGAGAGTAACTTTCCGCAATATATACAATATGATGCGTCGTAAAGATAGTTGTATTATTTATGAAAATGGCGATGAAGTTGATATAATTTTTCCCAAAGCATCACATTAATCATTAAGATGCTCAACAGTCCCCTTAAAAGAACTGACGATGCTTTGTATAAGGCGCACAAACTTTTGGAATCGGTAAGGATAAATAATAAAGAACCATGATTTCAATTAGGAAGCTATTGAAGGAAACGAAAGCAATTCTCAAAAACGAAGGAATTGAACATTTTTCACTTGAGGCTGAAGTGATAATAGCAAATGCCTTGGGTTTAGAGTCGAGAGAATGCCTATTGTTATTTCCAGATGATGTATTATCATCACAAATTGTAAAAGCTACTACAGGCAATCAAAGCCTCGCAAAAGCAAGTTTTGATACCATGGGAGTGGATATTGAAAAAGCGGTCACGTCAGCTACGCTTAGAAGGGTAGCTGGTGAACCATTGGCATATATTATAAGCCATAAAGAATTTTGGGGATTGTCGTTTATTGTTTCTCCAGCTGTGTTAATTCCACGACCAGAAACAGAAATGTTAGTAGAGATAGGGGGAAATTACATAAAAGATGGCTTTAGTACTAAAATAAACAGCAACCGCCTAATAACAACCTCAAGTAAGCCAATCAGAATACTTGATCTTGGCACTGGTAGTGGTTGTATTATAATCAGCTTGTTGAAAGAACTCCGTTCCAGTGGATATAGTAATGCAGTCGGTGTAGGAGTAGATATCAGCGATGATGCCCTAGAAGTTGCCTGTAAAAACGCTTTTAGCCATGGCTTACTAGATAGTATTGATTTTATCAAATCTGATTGGCTACAGAATGTACAGGGGAAGTTTGACCTGGTTGTTTGTAACCCACCATATATTGCTAAAAACGAACTCATTACCAACAATTATACCTATAGGGTACACGAATATGAGCCTTTACTGGCTTTAACTGATAATGAAGATGGACTTGAGTGCTACCGTAGGATAGCGCGAGACCTTAAGGAGCATTTAGCTGAAGACGGAATTGTTGTGTTTGAGCATGGATATTACCAAAGAGATGTTTTGATAAATTTATTCGTAGAGTTCGGTTATAGCATCATGAGATGCTACGATGATTTGGCCGGTCTGGCTAGAGTAATTATAGTAAAGTTGAGTATAATTGCAGAGTCATAGAGGTGGTTTTTAGTTAGTTAACATCAAAATTAGAGTAAGAGACAATCGCGTAGTTGATATTTAGTTAATACAAAAGTGGCTGTTATGCAGAATAAATCTTCAATTGATGCAGGAAAAGTTGGTGCTTTTTCGGTTGATATCGAGCAACTACACAACTATAAGACAGAGCTCGCTAAGAATAAGATGGGTATAGAAGGGAACACCATCGTACATAGACAGCAATTTCATGATGTAAACGATAATCACAAATATAATATTACAACTTTTAATAAGAAAATGGGTGATACTGCGATGGTATCGCATAATATTAACTCACATGATATGAAGCATATGTTGCCCAAAGACGAGGCACACATGGTAAGAAGCGAGGTAAATATTGATAAGTATCGCTACGCTAGTGCTGATAACAGCCCGACGATCGCACCCAATATGAGTTTGGATAATAAAGATTATGGCCCAAATAATCAATACACTGATATCTATATTCATATGTCAACAGAACGTGAGCCAGAACATGCTTGCTATAGTTGCAAAGCATGTTGTTGCGATGCATGGTTCATCGGAAAGATAGCTTTGGCTGGTATGGTCAGTGGAACATTCAATTATTTAGCTCAGCATGATTGGGCAATGGCCATATCAACATTAACGCAAGGGAAAGGCAAGCTGCGAGCACTGAGAGTACATCAAATATATGCACTCGTGATATGCTATAAATAGCAATATTGGGTATTGGTTAAAATTAGAGAGGGTGGAATTGAGACGCTACGAAACAACAATATGATACTACGAATCGCTTAGGTGGATCTAAATCTAGATGAATGCTTTCATAACGAGCTGGAGCAGCATGAACAACTTCCATTAAAGCTTCAGGAGCAAGATGGTCACATAGTACTGGATGTTGATGACAAAAAATATGCAGAAGAGCATGGGTGGGGTACATAAAGATGTTGAGCTTGCGCTCAGAAGCATCGAAAACATTGACAGTGTAGAGAAGAAAAGTTTTGAGTATGGTACAGGGGAATTCAAGCGCAAAGTCAATGTATTGCAAAGCTAGCGGTCTCAAAGCAGCGCTCAATAAACCCCCACGGAAAGGATGGTACTGGGATTATTCTTTGTACAGACATTAATTGAAAATACTATACATTAGGAAGGTTAATAAAAAGTTGTAAGCTATAAGATTTAGATGCTCTTTCTTCTCTTAAACACTCTAGAGCAAGCCATCATGTTCATGCCTTTGTCGATTGCAGTCTATCTGAGTTTTCAGATACTCAAGCTAAGCGACATGAGTTTGGATGGTGGATTTGTTTTGGGTGGTGCTGTTTTTGCTCGCGCTCTCATGATGGGGTTATCGCCTTTCGCATCTTTTCTATGCACTATTGTTGCTGGAATGATATCAGGAGGCGTTCTCGCCGCTATGCAGTACCGCAACAGAATAAATGATCTAATATCTGGTATTGTACTAAGTTTGATGCTTTATAGCATCAACTTGAACATCATGGAGAGGCCAAATCTAGATTTGGGAGATTTTCGAGATGAAAATGGCTACGCTATGATAATATATCTTGTTTGTTGCTTGCTTTTGATTGTCTATTTATTTCGCTATAGCGGAATCGGTCTCACTCTTAGAGCCTTTGGCGATAATTATGCTATGTTAAATAGACTTGGGGTCAATGCCGAAAAATATAGGTTTTGGGGATTGATGATAAGCTCGGTCTTGGTAGCTGGAGGAGGGGCCATTACCTCCAGTACTTATGGCTATTGCAATATAGATATGGGAATGGGGGTTGCCCTTACAGCTCTTAGCACTGTCATCATAGGCCATAGGATAGTATCTATAATACCTATCAAAAATATAGTATACAATATAGTATTTGCTTGTTTGATAGGAAGTTACACCTACTTTCTCATACTTAATTCACTATTGGCTTTTGGAATTAGTCCAATAAACTTTAAAATAGTCACTGGCGTTATCATCATGACGGCTCTTATACTGGCTAAGGCACGATAATAGGCAGCCGGGTCCCCGAGGAGAGAGGTCTACCCAGCCCCCGGAGTAAAAAACTTTAGATCAACTTTAGACCAATACCTATTCCCATAATCAGAAGAGACTATAAACCGAGAATATTTAACATGAGCAGAACCAAAACTCTTGAGAGTCGTCACAAAAAACAAACATCAAAGGATGATGGTAAGGTGGTATTGCATATAAACAAGCTTTCAGTCCACCTACCAGAAAATAATAGATACCTCCTGCATAATATCAGTTTTGACGTCCGACAAGGTGAATTTGTTGTATTACTTGGCAGCAATGGCTCCGGCAAAAGCTCGCTCATCTCAGCCATAAACCATACATCCCAGCTAAGACTCAAGGGAAATATTAGTATTGATGGTCAGAAAGTTAATAAAATCAACCAAGATCTATTTGTTGCTACTATTACCCAGAATGTTAATAGCAACCTCTTCCCAAGCCTCAGCATCCTAGAGAACTTTCTTGTTTATCAAAGTACCTTAGGTAAGGTATGGGCTAAAATTAATAGAGTTAATAGAGCTGATGGGAACGCCACTCATGGCAGCAACGTCCATTTTTGTGATAATAGACGTGGGGGAGATGGTCATCATAACAGGCATTTGAGCAGTGACGGATGCCTAGGTGGCGATGGTGGGGCTGGCAACCCCCTCTCGCCGACCCGTCTCGATATCCAATTCAGAGAACATCTTGCTCAATTTAATCGCAAGCTATCTCAGGCAACTCATCAACCAGTGGGCAATCTATCCGGAGGTGAAAAACAAACCTTAGCCTTAGCTCTTACCATGTTTTTCCCAAGAAAGATATTACTGCTAGATGAGCATACTAGCGCCCTTGATCCAAGAGCATCTAAGAGCATTATGGAAATAACAAACCAAAAAATACGAGATTTTGGTTTAACATGCATTATGACAACTCATAATCTTGACTATGCTATGGCCTACGGCGATGTGATCATCGCACTAAAAAATGGAGAGATTTTTAAAAAAATTAATATAAATGCAAAAAAAGACATAAAAAAAGACGATTTATTAGAGATTTTCTCTCCTTAGATCACAATGTAGCCATTAATTAGTGGTATAATGTGTTCGTTTTATGATTAACAAAATAATATTTAGGAGAATATAAAATGACTACAGAAAATATCAATCCAATGGATAATGTATCACTAGAAGAATTTGCTAGTACTGCTATATCATCTGATGTTACTGCAACAGAATCTCAAGCTCGTAGTGCAGACTCCGTGCAGCCTATAGATACAGATGGTATGACATTAGAACAAGCCCTACTCGTGGGATACGCTGGTTCTGCTGACTGTTCTGGTCTTTACTGCTAGTAGCAACTTCATACCATTTCCTGCTTTTCACACTACTGCCGCTTCACTCATCGCTCGGCAATGCTGTGCGATGAAGTACTCAGCAGGTCCTGTATATCCCTTCATCCCTTTGGATTCACAGTTGCATTATTTCA
>CAIOSF010000178.1 GCA_903860855.1 uncultured Alphaproteobacteria bacterium
CAATTTTGCCTTGGATATTGTTGCGAGCCCATAGTATGGGGGTATTGGAGTCTAAGGCAAGGCAGTCAATACCTGTCAACTCTGTATACATCTTATAATTAACACCTATACCTTTTGGAAAACCTATTATTGGTATATACGGATACCTCTCCTTGAGGTGTCTAACTATCATTCTTGTTGGCTCTATAACATATTTCTGCAATAGAGATGGGTTTAAAACTCCTGCCCATGAGTCAAATAACTTGATTATGCTTGCTCCCGCTTCTATTTGTATGGATAAATACTCTATTGTGGCATCTGTAAGAGTGTTTATAAGGTCATCTATTTGCCCATCAAAAGCTGATGACTTAGCTTGAGCAAAATCTTTGCTACTGCCACCTTCAAGCAAATAGCTCGCTACAGTCCATGGAGCTCCAGCAAACCCTATAACTGCCTTGCTTGGTGCTAATGCCTGCCTTACCCCCCGAACCACCTCTGATACCCCGTCTATGGTTTTATGATATCGATCTGTATTTTTCTGCAAACCTTTATCCATAATTACTTTCGGACCGATATTTTCGATAAATTTAACATTGGCTCCGAGAGCATGAGCGATTACCAAAATATCTGAGAAGATGATGGCTGCATCAATATCAAACCTCTCCAGTGGTTGGAGGGAGGCTTCTATAGCTACCTCAGCATTCAAACAGAAATCTATAAATGATGGGAATTTACTTCGTATTGCCAGATATTCTGGTAGATATCTACCAGCTTGTCTCATAAACCACACAGGTACCTTCCCTGTTTCATCCCCAAGGATTGATCTTACCATATTTGGTCGAGCTTGTTTGTGATTGTGGACAAAGTTAATATTGCTCACATTCTTCATGCTACCATGGTTGTATATGCTTTCAGACAGCTGGTTTCTAGAGATAGAGTTTTTAGAGATGCTCATACTATATATAAATAAGATTTATAGATCTTCTTACTTATATATAGATGTTGAAAGATGTTGAAAAGTATTCGTGACCCTAGGATTTGTTGCTGTTTGAACTTTTAGTTGTGTTGAAAGATGTTGAGAGTGTTAAATGAAGTTTTCAACATCTTTCAACATAAGTGTGAAAGTTCTCAACATCTTTTCAACATAAGTTGACGGAGATTAACTGTCATCAATGCTAAGCCATTTGTCTGTTATCTACAGCATTTACAAAGTTTTTAATGGCTGTGAGAGAATCAACATGTGAAACAGCTTGATTGGGCACAGTCGTTGCATCGTCTATTTCTGTTTTTGCCAAGATAATATCAACATTATTAACCCTACTATTGCTTCCCAAAATGCAATTAAAAACATCGTATATGATGTCAGATAATCTTTGCATGATGCCTGCTATGCCACCGTCTAATTCAGCACCGCTTCTCTTCCTTAGAGCTGCATCAAATTCTACAACTTTTATTAACACGTCTAATGTGCAACTTTCGATAAATAGCTCTGTGTTTATGTTATTTGCTCCTAAGTTATTTTGCTGGTTATTACCAATGAATTTACGAGCTGTATAATCATGGTCCTTGGATAGTAACTTATATAAGTTTGAGTTAACGCCTATGGTATTGGGCCTTTGATCAACTTGTTTTAGGCGGGCATGATATTCGTTTACTACTTTCCCACGATCAATATCGTTTTGAGCTTCAAGGTATTTTCTCAACATCTCCTTATTAAGATTACCAAAAGTATTAAGGTTTTTGTTTTTTGTGTGATCCCATGATTCGTGCAGTACCGCATTATTATTTCTAGCAAGAAATTGATCAATCGGAGTAACGAGAGAGTGTTGAATATCAAGATCGCCATTGTATTTAGTTCGAATCATTTCTATTACTCCAACAACTTTCATACGATTTATTGGATTTCTTAATAGCACTTCAGTGTCAGCAGGAGGAAGTCCGTAGTTTTGAATGAATGAAGTTGTGCCAGCCATCTC
>CAIOSF010000179.1 GCA_903860855.1 uncultured Alphaproteobacteria bacterium
TTGTACTACGTGCCTATTGCCCTGGATAGGATGTATATCGAAGCGAGCATATTTTGTGTTATTATCGTTATAGATTTGAATATTGAAAGCATGTAAGGCTGATGTTTTCGCGCCGGAATCAACTTTTGCTTTGATTGCCGGTAGAGCAAGTTCTGGTAGGGAACACCACTCTTCATAGCCTATTAGTAGCTTATCACTCATCTAGTATGAATCTATAAACATAAGTTGATTTCAATCTAATTACTATAAGTAATAGTTTTATAGTTCAAGGCAACTAAATAATTTTTGTCATTTCATGATTGATGGTCATTTTTGAGTTAGCATGATCGCGAAAACTTATTATCACCATGTGATGATATTATAATTTAATTCATATATCTTTATGGTCTTTGTAATGAGTTATCAATAAATCTGAGAGAATGAATACATTTTCGGTGGTTGGTTATATAGCACATATTGTGATCGTCATAAAAAGTGTGTAAAATTCATGGTAACTAAAACATATCAAGAGTTTATATGGCTTTGTCTATAGAAGATAATAAACTGATTCAGCAGCGCATAAATTTTTTTTTTACAACTGATCAAAAGACGTTATTTAGCACTATGCCAATTGAAGCTCAGCTTGCAAAAGTTGTTACTGATATCATCGGACAGCTTAGAATTAGGATGGGCGACAGGTTTGATGAGGTTGCTGCCCAGGCTCAAATCAACAAAGAAGTGTCAGCAAGGTGTAAGGATGCGAATATCGTCGTTACCTCTGACTCACAAAAACTACTTGCAATCGGGAAAGTTCTGCCCAAGCTTGCCTTGGCAGTGGAACATGGGGCAATTTCAGAGGAATTGGCTGGTGCTTTAAAGGCACTAACAATAGAAAAGCTCAGTACAGAATTTGTCCTCCACGTATTTAATGATATAAACGCCGTTGGTCATTCTTTAGAATTAGCTAAGGACGTTGGGAGCAAAGCTAAGGAAGCAGCTGATAATTTATCTAAGGCCATACTTACCGATGCCTTAGAGCGCATTAGGAGCCAGGAAATCAAGATCCCACTCGATAGAGCAATTAGTGCTCAAATAAGAAACATAATCACAATATCCAATTTATGTACTAAAAACAGCATTCCATTGGACGATGACGTGAGTGAGAAGATAAGTGGCCTCAATGCTATATTGAATGATACCCAGGTTAGAAAGAATTTTGTTCTAGCAAGCAAGGGTGGCAATGCATTATCGTCAGAGTTTAATAATAAACTTAGTACTAAGGAAGCTGAGCTGATGAGAATTTTACATAACAGCAAATCGCCTAATGTAGTGGTTACAGAGCAAGAGAAGAGATTTGTCGCAAACACATTAGAAGGATATATTGGTGATGTTGATTTCAATAAGAGACTTACTGCTGTTAAAAAGGGAAAGAGCAAGAACTATAATATAGTACAGCATGAGGATGTCATTGATGAAATTCGCTATGTTACTTACAAAAGTAAAGCAGTTAACAGCGATTTGGTCGGAAAGACAGAAAGGACTATTGAGAAAATAAAAAGTGGAGAAGTCTTAGATCCAAAAGACAAGCTTTCACCATTAGAGATTTCAAGGCTAGAAGATATTGTTAAATTGAAGCCTAAGCTGGACAAGTATGCGGAACTTGGTGTTTTCACATACAGTACGAAATTGAATGCTATATATGAAGATGTGAAGAAGGCTAAGGGTGTTTTGGATTACCTTGATGAAAAAGCAAAAGAGCATTACAAAGGCGGCGATATCTTAATGCAAAATAAAGTCAAAGCTGGTATTAAACCTGATTTTCTTTGGAAGTTAGAAATATGGCTGACCGAAACTTTTGTTTCAAAATATCAACATGCCGCTCCTATATATATGAACAAGGAAGGCAAAGCTGCTATGTCTCATATATATGAGAAGTATGAAAATGGTAAGATGTGGCCGACTGATGTCATGAGCGCCCACTTCTTCAGGGTTGATGCGAGTAAACTTGTACCAACCGAATTGCAAAACTCAATGAGGGAGGTCTATGGTGATAAGTGGGCCGAGGTCCTAAATAAGAAATTTCAGGATATCAACCAATCTATCCATGAAGCTAGCCATGAGAGGTTTGGCAAAATTGAGAATCCTACACAGAGAAGATTTGATGCTGGTTATGCCGATTATGGCTTAGCTGGAGGACATCAACGTACTACGGATCGCGATTTTGATAAAATCAGAGGAGCAATGATGGGAGAGAAAACAAGAGAAGATGGTCATGGTTATAAAATTAGCAATGAGATGATCTGTTCCGAGTTTACAACTAAAGCTCTAGTTGCCTCAATTGAACAGCTGAATAAGGAAGTGACAAAAGATCTCAAGGAGCACAGCCTCGAGGTTGACGGTCGTGCGATAACACAGCCCATATCGGCCAGGGAAAGACTGAGTAAGGTCCACCCTGAAAGGTTAGTGAAATTACTGCGCGAAGCTGAGTGCGTAGAAATGATTGGTGCTCCAAACATCTACAAGGATATTATGGATGAGCATGCTAAAGCTCAGGTCAAACCTGCAAAACGCAAAGCTGAGAAAAA
>CAIOSF010000180.1 GCA_903860855.1 uncultured Alphaproteobacteria bacterium
TTCGGAGATAATATCTTTCTTTTCTAAAATAGGTTCAGAACCAATTTTTGAAAATCTGTCGGTTATACTTTGTAGTCTAATAATGTCTTTTTCGATTTCTAAAACAGTAGTTTCGGCAACATTATCCGACTTTAATATTTCAAGCCAACCAATTAAAGACGAAAGAGGTGTGCCAATTTGATGCGCAGTTTCCTTCGCCATTCCAGCCCAAAGTTTGTTTTGAGTCGCCATTTTTGTGCTGCGATAGAAATTATAAACCAGCAAAGCAAACAAGACAATAATCAGCAAAAATGCAATAGGATAATATTTAAGTTTGTTCATGTTGTCATACTGTCTATGTTCTCAATCACTATATTGGTGATGGTTGCCCCAATAATGGTGTCATTTGCCTTGTTTGACTTTACCAAACAAACTTTCCAGAGCTGGATGAAAAATCTAATAGGCTACGCTCTTGCTCCCGGTATTCTATTCGCCTTTATAGCCTTGATGCTCGCCACTTTTGACTCAATATTTTACGGATTTGATCAAGGCAAAATAGCGGACTTAGCGAATCAGTGCCAGCAGAATCCTGATGCTAATAGGTATGCATGCGCTCAAGTCCAGAGCAATAGCGTAGTCGCTGCCTGCGATGGGGTCACCTCAGTCTTTTGCTCTCTTGTTTCAACAAATAGCAGCGTATTGGCAAAAGGAGGTACGGCCGCTACAGTGAACCAGGGCACATGCCAGTTGCTGAACGGTACGATCATCAGTAACACAACTGAATCATTTAGTATTCCTTTGCTTGGGACATTTACCGTTCTGAAGTCCGTAGCCATCAGTGCCTTCTTGCCAGCGATTACCAAAATGGCACTGTTTGCAATCCTATTTTATTTCTTTAGTCAGTCTGTGATTCCGTTCGTTTCAGCAATTGTTGGTATCCAGGGCTTAGGGGATGGAGCAATGGGAGATATCAAGGCCTCGACCATTGCGGGCGCAATCAAAACGGTTGCATCTTCTGGAACCAGTGCAGCCATGAAGATGCTCAAGTGAGGAGGATAATAGGCGGATGGATTCAAGATTGCTGCAAGAACAAGCGATAAGCACTAGGAGCTCACCTCATAGAGGTGTTTGGGGTAAGATTGCAGCTTTATTAACTTCAATCTTAATCTTCCACATCTCAGCGGGCCATGCTTTTATGGGGCTTGATATGCCTTTAGATGCCCAAACGAATTACACTTTATATAGCAAGTGCATATATGGCTGGAATCTTGATTCTAAAAAAGTTCCTAATGTCTTAAATGTTAGGACTATAGGGGACAAGTGTTATACAACTTGCCAACAATCTTGCGGTGCAACCTTCGGCATCACCCAAGCCCCATCAGGATCTCAACAAAATCAACAAGCAACCGATCCTTCCGCCGCCCTCCAACCAGTAACCCAAGATCAGATAAGTCAAAATAGTGGAGTCAATCAGAGCAATCTCTCAGTAAATAGAGAGTTGATTGAACAGTGTTTACAGCTTTGTCAGCAAGGACAAAGTTATACAGGCCTAGTACGAACTTATGATGTAAGCGATAAGAATAGTCTCAAGCCATATAAAGACAGTGATTCCGAACTTGCAGATCCAAAATTATGGGTAGCCGGTAGTTGCGCTCCGGAATCAGCTTCTTCAGTTTATAATCAAAATTCAGCAGATTTTGCTTTTTACACTAACAATGCCTTAGTAAAAGCAAATGATAAGTATCGCGTAACTTTAGTTCAAAATCCGAGTGATAACTTAGTGGGTGATGGAGAGAGTAACTCTGTATATATGTGTGGCTATAAAACAGTAAACATATATCCAAACGTCTATGCAACTGACACAAACTCTGGGCTTTGGGGCAATCCAACTAAGAGTACATCCTATACTAATATGGGAAGTAAGATTTGGAATGCTAAGAACGCCTCATGGTATGATACAGGAATCGATGCTAAGGATGGGGATTTTCTCGAGATCGTCTATGGCGGTAGATATCATTATGATTGCGGTGATCGCAATGCGCCATGCAAAAAATCGGATTGGGACTATGATTTGTATATTAAAGGCAGAAGTCCACAAAATGACTTGAACTCTGCCTCATGGCGATCTGGATTTTTCAGCAATGATGATACGGTGCTGGCCGGTGATCAAATCAAAAGCAGCGTTCTGTATCTTACAAAAAATAGCTCTGAAGCAGCTCAAAATGATGCCATAGCATCGGACAAGGCAAAATCATCCATACCAACAGTTCTGGGCTTAAGGGGTGGCATGATTCTAGATAACAGAATACAAGCATATCTCCCAGATAGTCAATTCACTAATACAATCACAGGAGCCATTAGCTATAACGACTCACAGTACAGAGTGAATATGTTTAATGGAAATTTAAGCGGATTTTCATCAACGACATTTAGACGCATAGGAATAAGACACTACGATTCTACCAATACAGTGAATTGGTTTGATAATGTCGGCGGATATTTTGTGAATATCATGTGGAAAGGCTGTAAATACGAGAATGGCAAAAGACTCCAATACATGATTATGCCAACTAACCTTATTGACAAAAATGCTAGCTCATCCTACTCGATCAATGCGATTAATATGCTGAATATGGAGCAAGTATGGACGGATGTCGCTTGGAGTGAATCACAGTCAATTGGAAAGGCTAGATCGGCTACCATAGAGTTTAATTCTGAAGGATACGTATTCTTTCGTATTAAGCCTATCGATGCCACAGAATATGCAAGTTTTGTTACTGGATGCTCAACAACAGATGGTATATGCAACGGTACCGCCAGCTCATTCGGTAATAGCAACACGTATAGAAGACATAATACGCTAGGGCAGTACTCCATCAGCATCGACTCGATCACGACCGATGAGAATTGGCTAGTCCAGATAATCAAACAGATACGCACCATCCTTTTTGGTCCAGCGATGGCAGATGGAACTGGTAACGCTACGAGCATAGGACAGGGGGGCGACTCTAGGAATTATGGCATAGTGCAGCAGATGTTCATCAGAACAGTACAAGATAGCAGAGCAATAGGAGCAATCAGAGCATTGCTGGTATTGTACGTTGCCTATACGGGCTTGATGTTTATAATGGGCATGGCACAAATCAATCAAAAAGAGGCTATATCACGCATTCTACGGATAAGTATAGTTGTTACTTTGATAGGTCCTACAAGCTGGGATTTCTTCTATAATAATTTCTTCGCAGGATTTATAGGAGGGATGAACTGGTTGATTGATAGCATCACCTATCTTGATCCTGAGTTTTTCAAAACAAATACGGGAGATAATTTTAGTCCACACATTATAGCCCATTTCAACGATTTCTTGTCATATGTTACAGATAATGATGTCCTGTGGGCTAAGGTGTTCGCTCTTACATTTAGCAGTCTTACAGGGTTTGTCCTTGGTATTGTGATGATAGCTGCAGTTGTAAGCTTTGTGATAGCGGTTGTGAGAGCGACATTGGTTTACATTTTTTCATTGCTAATCATTTCAATATTAATAATCTTATCGCCTCTTTTTATATCATTTATTTTATTCAA
>CAIOSF010000181.1 GCA_903860855.1 uncultured Alphaproteobacteria bacterium
AACGATAGTGGTGATCCAGGTAATGGTTATTATCTAAACTATCATATATTATACCTAGAGCTTCGCCTGTCAGTTCTAACTTAAACCCCAATGATCTGGTCATATCATCATGCTCCATTAGATATCTAATTCTATAACCAGATAGAATACATTCATCAGCAAAAGCGCCCACATCATTACGAACAATGGGTATAGGTTGTATCTGCGCATCGTTCAGATCAACGCAACCCAAGCACTCAATATGCTGTATCGCAATATCCTCTCCTCGCAGTCCGACCTTCTCACCCAAGATCAACAGAGCTATGGCTTGCTGTACTTGTAACGCTATTGAAAGACTAGGCATCGCTTCCGCTACACTCCCTGGTATCTAAAATTATATTATAAGCAAAATGCAATCATAGATATGATGGCGCATTTGACAGGAATCGAACCTGCAACCTCTGCCTTCGGAGGGCAGCGCTCTATCCGTTGAGCTACAAATGCAGAACGGCCAGATTATGGCGAATAGTTAGCTTGATGACAAGTGGTTAATAATTATTTAGGTAGCGTTTAATACCAACTCCACTCTTCACTTATTTCTTGTACTATTAATTTGGAATCAACACTCAATTTTGATACAATATCCAAAAGATCGTCATGAGAAAAAGCAACGCAACCGGCAGTGCCAGAATACTCCGGCCGAGCGACATGGATGAATATAGCGCTACCTTTTTGCGGCACCACTGGAGAGTCGTTATATCCAACAACTATGATCAAATCATACAGATCATCATCTCTATAAAGATTCTCATGACTTATTGCGATATCAAAGCTTCTCAAATCCACATGCCTATTGTAATAAGGATTTAACGGCTCATCGCACCACCCATCATATGGCTTGATTTCATACATAGGCAAGCTATCTTCGAAAATTTTTGGTAGAAATAATTGATCAATCTTATCCGGCCGCACCAGCACCTCCCTAAGAGGGAATGTACCCATGGGTGTCTTACCATCTCCCTCTCTCTTGTCGCTCGCAATGCCACTCTTGCCAACGGCGCACCGATACTCCATCCCTGCAACGATCGCTCGATACTCGCTATGCCGCAATGAAACCACTATATCGTTAGCCATACAGTCGTACCTATACTATTTAGATAAATACTGCCTCAGCCTATATGATACTCCAGCAAAAATCAAGCAACGATGGATAGATATCGATGACCAGGCCCCGTACTCCCTTGTAATCATAGGGGCGGGCTATCCTTATATCCTGCGTTTTGTAACTCATACTTTTTGTTGCAAATATACAACACAATCGCCCATTTGATTGTAAATTTTCGCACGGCGATTTACTTCGGCTTATGTCACTGCTATATAATCCTGCATGTTACGTTTGAATTTATATAAAAAATCATAAAAAAGGTAGTACGATGAAAAAATTAACCTTGATTACGGCATCTATAATTGCTTTTTCTACAGCGGCATCTGCAAGCGCCCTTGAAAGCGGTGCATTCTATATTAAACCTGTAGTTAGCTATGATATCGGTGACCTTAAAGCCAGTGCTACAGGCACCACACCTGGTGGAAGCTCCGGCTCTATAACGGTCACAGAATCAGGAACCCTTAAGAATGCTAAAGGTTTCCGTGGTGGTGTAGGCTTTGGTTATAATGTCACAGAGGACATCAGAACCGATGTAACATTTACCGCTGGTAATATCAAGAAGAAAGATAACAAGCTAGACAACTATAGCTTACTACTTGCTGGATATTATAACTTTATGTCTGGTAGCTCAGTTTCTCCATATATATCACTCGGTGTAGGTCTAGGACGCAGTAGAGCGAAAAACACCAGTGGAGATGCGACCGAAAATTTTAAGACCAAAAATACCACAAACGCTATATACAGAGCTGCTGTAGGTCTTGATTTTGCTATGACAAAAAGCATTATTTTAGATCTAAACTATGGCATTGGTAATATCGGCTCAACAAAAACCAAGTCAAAGGCAGTCATTGGGGACCTCACTGGAAAGGCTACAGTAAAAGCAAATCTCGTTCAAAGCATTGAAGCCGCTGTTCGTTTTGGTTTCTAGTGTTATAAAAAAAGTTGATGTTCGTTATCCTATAACGGGCTGAATTGATATAAAAGGGGCGGCGCAAGTGATTGTGCTCGTCCCTTTTATGCGTATGGTACGATTCTTCAGATAGCTATCCACTAACACCCCCCTCTCCCCTCTTAATAATAAAAAAAAGATCATGAAACCAAAAGACCTACCCATCATTTGGTATGATGAATTGGACAGCACCCAGCTGAAGGCAAAAAGGCTGATAGACCAGAAAGGATGGGTTACCAATGCAATCGGCCATAGTGACTCAAGTGACATAGGCAAAAATGTCTCTATCAGTGGCGGGGCCGTCTTGGTTGCACATAATCAGACTTCTGGCTATGGTAGACGCAGTAGGGTATGGAGCTCTTGCGGGGGCAACTTATCAACCACCATTTTCATGCGCAAAAGCATGATATTACCACCTCAATCACAATATGATAACAGCCTGGAAGTGGATGATACCTCGCTATCACAGCTCTGCTTTGTCGCTGCTATAGCGATTGGTGAAGCGATATTGAGCTTCCGCCATAAGAACATTTCAGAACAATCTATAGATAATAAAATGCCGGGAATAGGTGGGATGGCAGATTATGAGCTGGCTCTGGGCTATAAATGGGTCAATGATATTATGATCGGCAATAAGAAAGTGGCTGGCATACTTCTCGAAAATTATAAAGAATTTGTTCTCTTAGGTATTGGCGTCAATATCAACCAAAAACCTTGTGATTTACCAGCTACAAGCCTCTCAGATCATGGAATCATAACGAGGGCTGATGACATTCTTACAAAAATATTAGCAATAATGGGAGGGTTGCTCAATGAATGGCGACTATACGGTTTTGCTCCGATTAGAGAGCTCTGGCTCAGTAGAGCTCTCTACTTGAACCAAACAATGACTGTAGCTTTACCAGCTGGTGCATTGAAAGATAGGGATGGATATCCTAGCGGCGTGGGCTGCTCTGCTGATGATCGTAAGGACAAAGACCTTAGCTATTGTGAACTTACCGGAATATTCCTTGGAATAGATGGAAACGGCTCAGCCCTCATCAGAAGAGATGGTGATCCACACCAAACACAACTTGTGATCAATGTTGGCGATGTGCTAATGCAGTAATATTTGATATATTTTATTCTCGCTATTAATATGTATATGAAAAGTTAGGAGTATGTACTCTCAAAACGTTAATTATCTTGCAAGATTAGACCATTTAAGGTTTTATGCGGCATTATTGGTATTGGTCTTTCATTCGATACCACATGATGTCACCAAACCTCTTGCTATGGGTGTTGATTTATTTTTTACTCTCAGCGGTTTTATATTCATGTATATCGTAGCTTCAAATGAAGAGAGATGCTTAAACTACGGCAAATTTTTATATAACAGATGTTGTCGTATTCTGCCGTTGGTGCTTTGGATGTTCTTTATGGTTATTTGCACTATGCGTGAAACATTCCATGCTACCGATGTTTTTCAGCTCCTATTCCTTAACATGCCTGCTGGAACCAGCAAGTTTGATTGGGGAGGTAACAACCTTTCGGTACCATGGTGGACTGTTTCTGTGGAGTTTTGTTTTTATTTTATATTTCCATTTTTAGCTAAATTTTATCACAAATATGGAATCAAATATCTAGCTCTCGTTATCGCAGTGACTATCTTATCAAAAATCGTGATTTTTTATACAAGAGCCCCTGAAGTTGGCTACGGTAAGGTCTTCATGCAGATCCATTATTCAATAATTGGCCACCTAGATACATTCGTTGTTGGTATGATCGCTGGCTTGTTCTACTTAAAACGACAAAATACCTTCATCGCATCGTTACTAGCTTCACCACTAATATTGGTCATCTCTGCCATTGCAATATACATGATTGCTGTAATGGATAATATTCCAATAGAATGGTATGGTATATCCTATGGATTTTTGTGTAGTGTCTTTATCCTATCTTACCTGCTCATGAGAGTTACAATACCCAAGCTGCTTGATAATTGCCTGTCAAAATTGGGCACGATTAGCTTCTCAATCTATCTAGGTCACGAATTAATCTTAAATTTATTAGACACACTAAAGGTGAAAGGTTCAATATTCCTTCTACTTCCTAACCTATCTACCATCTATCAAGATATCTTGTTCTCTCTATTAATTTATTTGCCATTTGTTTGCGCTTTTGCAGCCGTCACCTATTTTACAATTGAAAAGCCCTTCTTGGAGATAAGGGTCAAATATTTACAGTAATGCTATATCAACTAGCATATCATCACTCTCCTATAGGGTATTTCTCTTCATTCTAATGTTATCACCTTGGTGCCGCCCTCTGGCCTCTAAGGCAAAGGCAAGGGATTATCAGCCATGGTGCGTAAATAAGCGATCAAGTTTGCTCTATCCTTGTCATCTTTGATCCCGGCAAATGCCATCTTGGTTCCAGGCACATAAACCTTAGGAGCATAGAGATATCTATACAACTCTTCATATGTCCAGGCTTTACTTTCTGATTTGCGTTTTAACATAGCATCAGAATAACTAAAATCACTCTTATGGCCAGTAACAGAGCCGATAATATTCCATAAATTTGGTCCAACCCTATTCGCACCTCCATTATCATCTGTATGGCATACGGCGCATTTGCGGAATACATCTCCGCCTTTGATCGCATCAGCACCAGCCATAATAGCCTTTATATCCAAAATATCGGGCAATGTTGCTGATGGTAGCTCAGCCGCAGCATCATTACTGGATTTTATCTCAATCTCATATCCTGGTTTCTGCATTTGAATTTCCGTGCCATAAAGGAGTCTACCTATGTTATCGCTAAAAACAAAGGCAAAGACTGCTAGGGCTAGGGCTAGAGCTATTTTATCAAAATTCTCCATTTCCTTTTTAAAAGTGACGAACTCAGCTTCGACATGAAGAAACTCGGTTTTACGGTTATGATCGAATATTTTTTCACGGTAGCGATCTACTTCTTCTACTTGGAAGTTGGCGATTTTGGCCGAAAGTTCAGGGTTTTTGGTCGATACATTGATGACAACAGACAAATACTTACTTCGGAAAAATG
>CAIOSF010000182.1 GCA_903860855.1 uncultured Alphaproteobacteria bacterium
AGCTTTAAAGAATGCATGGGTAAATAAATGAAATATAGCCGCATCATAAGCCGAAGCCCCACAGGCAGCGAACATATAACCAAGCTGACTACATGTTGAATAAGCTATGATTTTCTTAATGTCAAACTGAGCCATGGCAATGGTTGCAGCAAAAATGGCAGTTATGCTACCAACAATCATCATAAACATCAGGACAGAGGGGGCCAATTCAAAAAGAGGTGAGCAGCGTGCTACCATAAAAACTCCAGCTGTTACCATGGTGGCTGCGTGTATCAATGCAGAAACCGGTGTTGGCCCTTCCATCGCATCAGGCAGCCAAACGTGTAGCACTATCTGAGCTGATTTACCCATACAACCAATGAACAAGGCTAGGCAACCAATCACCAATATATCATGATCAACAACAAGAGAGTTAGCAGAACCAGATGATGCACCCGTCCTGGACGATATATTCATTTCATAAATAGCAGAGAAGATTGTATCAAAATTTAAACTACCAAAAGTATAAAATACTATTGCTATACCTAGTACCATAAAGATATCGGCCACTCTATTCACTAAAAAGGCTTTAATCGCAGCTCCATTGGCTTGAGGCTTGGCATACCAAAATCCTATGAGGAGATATGAACTCAAACCAACTCCTTCCCACCCAAAGAACAACTGCAATAGGTTATCCGACACAACCAAAGATAGCATAAAAAATGTAAAAAGAGAGAGATATGACATGAATCTATTAGATCCTTCGTCCTCTTTCATATAGCTTACAGAATATAAATGGACAAGAAATGAAACGACCGTCACTACAAAGATCATTACAGCTGCAAGTTTATCAATTGTAATGGTAAATCGCACCGAAAAGAACCATTCGAACAGAGGAATGGATATTTTTGCATTATCTGATGATAAGCAAACAAAGTGAAAAAAGATTAAGATAGATGCAGTAGCTGCGATGAACATCAAGCTGCAGCTGATACTATTTATCACAATCTTTGATAATGATTTACAAAATAAACCAACTATAACAGAAGAGATAAGAGGTAGAAAAACATTTAAATACGCAAGATACTCCATACTATCCCCTCATCTCTCCGGCACCTTCTACCTCTATATTATGCTTACGCCGATAGTATACGAGAAGTATAGCGAGGCCTATCGCCGTCTCAGCTGCTGCCACTGTTAGTATAAATATAACAAATATATAGCCATTAACATCATTCCAATAGCTGGCCGCAGCAGTGAAGAGAAGACTTACGGATAGGAGCATAAGCTCTAAAGACATGAGTATCCCTATAATGTTTTGCCTCTGCAAAAACATACCCGTCATGCCAATGACAAAAAGCATAGACGACACGATACCATAGTTACTTAAAGAAAGACCCTCAATCATATGCTAATCAATCTCCACTCCTTGCCTACTTGTGACGTCTATCAGCTCAATAGAGCTCGACCTCCTCACTTGTTTATTGATAATCTGAGATTTTTTGATTTTTTTTGGTACATCATGCATTACTAGCATAATCGCCCCTATCATGGCAACCATTAATATCACGCCAGCAACCTGAAAATGAAAAATAAAAGACGAATACAGGGCTATACCTATGCTATTTACCGTGGATGCATCAGTATCACTCACAACCGTAGCATACTCTATAGAGGAATTATTAATTACCCAGGATATCACTGGCACACCGATAACGACACTGGTAACTATCATAAATAGTGCGATTTTCCCCTTTATTACCTCTACCTTGATGTTCATCATCATAACTATAAACAAAAACAAAACGGCAACCGCACCAACATAAACAATAATAAGTATCATAGCGAGATAATCGGCGCCAAGCAAAACCATTAAGGCAGACACGCTCACAAAACACATTATCAATGATAATACGGCATAGACTGGGTTATTCGCACATGTCACTAGGACAGCGAAAAATACAAGAACCGCAGAGAATAGAAAAAAAAGCAGGCTAAGCATGCATCGAACTGAGTCAACAATACCGGGAATTGTAGTAGATAGAATAAAGCAAATCAATGAATTTCGAAGAGGATCAGCTGTAAAAATAAATAAAAGTTAGCCATGATAAGTTATCTATAACAGCTTACAGTCAATTTAAGTGATTAAGACAACTATGGAAATTGGACAGACGTAAGATTTGTGCTATGATTCCACTAATTAATATTTAAGTAATAACTTGGTTAACTCTATGTTTCAAGAGATTAAGAAATCAGCTTTTGCTGTTATATTAGGATTAGCCCTGATAACAGGAGGATGTAATGATGAAAAAAAGA
>CAIOSF010000183.1 GCA_903860855.1 uncultured Alphaproteobacteria bacterium
AAAACTAAACAAATTAATAGAAAATGCCAATTGCCGATTATTGTTCCTTCCTCCCTATTCACCATAATTAAATCCAATTGAGAATTTTTGGGCCAATTTTAAGAGAATTATCAGAAACATTCAGGATGATTTTTGAAAATTTACCTTCCTCTATCTTCCATGCTTTTAATTCCTTATCTCAACGCACTTGAGTATCTTGTTGTTTTTACTTATGGAGTTAAGAAATGTGCGCTCCATAGTCTGCATCTAAACGCCTGATAACCTTCGTTTTAATAGGAAGTTTAGCAGCAGCTCTTTCGAATGCACCATAGGCTTGCTCCGCCGTCACACCATCAAGCTCAAACAAAACTCGACCTGGCTTAACCCTACAAACCCAAAATTCAGGGGCTCCTTTTCCACTTCCCATCCTGACATCAGCTGGCTTACGCGATACCGGAATATCAGGAAAGATCCTAATCCACAGCTTACCTGTGCGCCTTAAATGTCTATTTATAGCCTTCCTAGCGGCTTCTATTTGGCGAGCATCAACCCTGTCCGGCTCAAGAGCCTTGAGGCCAAAAATACCAAAATTCAGCGTAGTACCGCCCTTAGCATCACCAGAAATCACACCCTTAAAGGCCTTTCTATACTTAGTCTTCTTCGGACTTAACATAATATAACACCACTAAAAAACAAAATACCGCAACAATCACCTAGATAATAAATTTCATGATCTAGAATACATAAATAAACAAAAGACCAACGTAAGACCAAAAACCGGCTTTAAGCTGCCTTCTGATCTTCACCCACCAATGCTAATTAAGAGTGAAGTTGTTGTCTATAGCCAAAAAACAGCAAGGATATAGATTGCACCATTCCATAACCGTACAATAAACCAACCATTCCTCGAAACACCTAACCAGTTAATTGGGTCACTCGATATAAAAATCGAATATATAAACAAATAAGCTCCAGTACAAAACACATATATAACGAGCGCTAAGGCTAAATGTTTGAACGCATACCAGCAATCACCAGCACCTATAAATCATCAGGTTGGCTTTTTCTCCGCATGATATACCCATACCTTTATGCCTATAACCCCATAAGTAGTATGGGCGGAACCCTTACTATAATCAATATCAGCTCTTAGAGTATGTAAAGGCACTCTCCCTTCTCTATACCATTCCATGCGCGCTATCTCAGCACCACCTAACCTACCAGAAACATTAACTCTTACCCCACCAGCCCCCATCTTCATGGCAGATTGTATAGATTTTTTCATAGCCTTTTTAAAAGAGACCCTATTCTCTATCTGCCTGGCTATGTTATCAGCGATCAAACATGCATCAGTTTCAGCTCTTCTAATCTCTACGACGTTTACAGCCACGTCAGATCCCGTCATCTTTTCAACAAAAGCCTTAATACCAGCTATATCGCCACCTTTTTTACCTATCACGACTCCAGGTTTCGCCGTATGTATCATAATACGGATTTTTTTTGCTAGACGCTCTATGCGCACCTTGCTCACAGCCGCACCGGCTAATTTTTTCTTTATATAATCCCTGATCTTAAGGTCCTGATGCAACTTAGACGCATAGTCCTTTTTTCCAGCATACCATAAAGAATCCCATGTTTTATTGATTCCTATACGTAAACTTATTGGATTAACTTTCTGTCCCATATCGATAATTAACTCCTCGCCGTCACAAAAATAGCTATTTTACTAAAAGGCTTCATAATTTTTCCAGCCCTACCGCGTGCTTTCGGCCTAAATCTACGTAGAAAAAATCCCTTATTCACCAATATTTCTGATATATATAGCCTGTCTATATCCAACCCAAAATTGTTTTCAGCATTGGACACAGCAGCCTTCAATACTGCGTACATATCAGATGCAACCTTCTTTTTACAGAACTGCAGCTGCAACATGGCGCTTGACACCTTCATATTGCGCACCATATCAGCTACTAAGTCTAGCTTATAGACACTCGATTTTATGGGAGCGCTCTGCGCATACGCCGTGTTAGCCTGATCTAGATGCCGCCTCGCCTGTAATAAATTCATTTCGTTATATCTCCATTTCTTCTTTCTTATTTAAACTATATTAGCTTTATTTACCAGCTTTTCTATTAGCTCCATGTCCGGTAAAAGTCCTAGTAGGAGAAAATTCTCCTAACTTTCTTCCTACCATAGTCTCGCTCACGAGCACAGGGATGTGCTTTCTCCCGTTATATACTGCAAAAGTCAAGCCCACAAAATGCGGCAATATAGTAGATCTCCTAGACCAAGTCTTTATCACCCTATTTTTCCCAGACGTTCTTGCTTCCTGAACTTTTTTAAGCACATGCCCATCAACGAATGGGCCTTTCCAAATCGACCGTTTACCCACGACAACCTCTTAATTATCTATTAACATGGCGCGAACTAACGATATACTTATCGGTACGCTTATTTTTTCTGGTTTTCTTACCCTTAGTAGGCTTACCCCAAGGTGTGACCGGATGGCGACCACCAGAGGTTTTGCCCTCGCCGCCACCATGAGGGTGATCGACGGGATTCATGGCAACACCACGCACAGTAGGCCTTATACCAAGCCAACGCTTCCTACCAGCTTTACCCAAAACAATATTCTGATTATCAGGGTTTGATACTGCGCCTATGGTAGCTCTGCATGACGACAACACAGTTCGTACTTCTCCTGAGCGTAATTTTATCATAGCATAATTGGCATCCTTACTAACCAGTTGAGCATAAGAACCAGCAGCTCTTGCCAACTGTCCACCCTTGCCTGGTTTTAATTCTACATTGTGTATCACGGTACCCACTGGTACACTTTTGATTGGCATTGCATTACCAATTCTAACATCGGCTCCATGGGATGATGATACAACCTTATCACCAACCACTAGTTTCTGTGGTGCAATGATATACGCCAGCGCGCCGTCATCATATTTTACTAGAGCGATAAAGGCAGAGCGGTTAGGATCATATTCCAACCTCTGTACTATTGCTATTACATCGTCTTTAGACCTTTTAAAGTCTATAATTCTATATTTATTTTTTAATCCACCACCTTTTTTCCACGCCGTTATGCGACCATGATTATTACGACCACCTGTTGAAGGATTCGCCAAAAGCAAAGTTTTCTCAGGTTTACCTTTCCAAAGTCCGGATCTATCTACAGATACAGTTCTTCGCATCGAAGGCGTTGTAGGTTTATAAAGTTTCAATGCCATTTATTATTTACACCATATATATATGTAATTGAATCAACGTTACGCTATAAAATCAATAGATTGACCGGGGGCCAAACGCACTATAGCCCTCTTATACCCAACTCGCAACCCAGTGGAGTTGCGGAAAGTCTTTTTCTTGCCTTTTACGTTTTCTATATTAACCGATAGAACTTTTTTGCCAAATATCTTCTCAACAGCAACCTTCACAATTCTTTTATTTGCTTTTGCATGCACCTTGAATGCGTACTTACCATCAACTGGTTCGCTCGGATACTTTTCGGTGCTAATCGGGTTAACCAGTATGTCGTATAAACTAAGCATTTCCTAACCTACTATGAATTTCTTTAACTGCCGCTACAGTCATTATTAAATTTTTATGTTTGAGCAAGTCATATACATTCAGACCGCAAGTTGGCAGCATATTGACATAACGAGCATTAGCGCTAGACTTTTTAAGCTCATTACAAGGATTGTGATCAACTATCAGGGTTAAAGACTTATGAGCTATCCTACCAAGCAATGGCCTCTTCAAAAGGCACGCAGTCTTACATTCGGTTAACATCGCGCTATCGATAATGGTTAAAGCTCCACTATCAATTTTTGCCGATAGAGCCAAAGAAAGGGCTAATACTCTAACCTTCTTATTCATCTTAAATGCATGCGAACGAACGAGTGGACCAAAGACCACACCTCCTTTTCTAAATTGAGGGGCCCTTATTGCACCGTGTCTAGCCCTGCCAGATCCCTTCTGACTATATATCTTCCTGGTCGATCCCTGCACATCACCGATCTCTTTAGTTGAATGTGTACCAGCTCTACGCTTTGCGAGCTGCCAACAAACTACCCTATGCACTATATCAGGTCTTGGGACATTTGCGAATATCCCATCATCGAGCTCTTGCTCGCCCACAACCTTATCATCCCAATTCAATATTTCAACTATCATAACAACAAAACCTAACGCTATTCCAAACTACACTTCAACTAAAGACCATAAACATAGGCCCCAAAAACAATATATCAAAATACGAAATCTCTAAATAAACATCGTGTATATTAATAACCCAATCTTCTTAATGCTATTAAGCATCCAAGCCCTTAAAACAACTTAGCAGGCAATGGGGCATCAAA
>CAIOSF010000184.1 GCA_903860855.1 uncultured Alphaproteobacteria bacterium
GCTCCACCAAGCCTTAGCCTCGTCAAGGTATGATGCTGCGGCGGTGATAGCGGCAATACAAAATAAGACCATCCATAATTAAAATAACCTCTTTAATTCTTAGATTAAACAAATTTTAGTTGTTGCAACTCAGCTAGCATCGCGCTATTACTTGTGAAAAATCAAAGTGTCAACTATATTATTCATATAATTTTAATGTTATATTTTGAGGATTTATAGGAAGGTAATTTATATTGATAACCTTATAAATTATTTCTGCTTTCTGCGCCCATGACTAGGTACCTGGACTAAGTATCCCCCAGGTCAACGCAAGGGATCTCTCCCCGCACTCTCTGCATCCCTTGCAACAATGCCCAACAAAAAGACGGTATTTTCTGCGATCTCCTTATCTCTGGAACGAATACCTGTTAGCGTGTGTCCTCCGTTCGTAATATGAAAAAGGATGCTATTGTCATAAGTTTTTGATTTTTTTGACTTGATCCCCAGCTTTCTTATTGAATTCTCATTCAAGCTATTCCCGTTCAAGCTAATTACTTCACCTCCTTCCTGTTCTTTCATCTTCTCCAGTTTTGCTACCCACTTCACCACGCTTTTAAATGGTATGCGTGCATCATGCATACCAGTGCGCACTAGAAACTCTGGGTATTTTGTGTCCATGCTATGGTTTGCAGTGGAATCAGAAGGTGGTGAGCTGGAGCCAGTAGATGAACCGGAACTAATGCTCAAGTTATCATATGGTGAGTAGGATTTTATATAATCATATTCAGCCTCATTTTTAGGATCGCCAAGCTCACCCAATAGGTTCTTGACTATTTTGCTATCACTATCCTCACTTATGTCCTTGAGAGGGTCCACAAGTGGCACATTGGTTATCACCCCCTCAAAATACTCTGGGTGCATCATATTAACAACAGCAGCAACCAGTAGGCCACCAGCGCTGCTCCCTATAAGAGATACTTTTCCTAATAAGGTTGTATTTTTTCTGAGCCAACTGCTCAGTGGCGGCGATTGCGTCATAGAATGAGTTCTTTTTGTTCATCAAAGATCCGTCCATATGCCACCTATTGCCGAATTCGCCACCACCTCGTGCATGGACGACTGCATAGATGAATCCACGATTTACTAGAGGCAAGATTCTTGGGTTGAAATTTAGCGATTGGACTAGGCCATGACTTCCATAGCCATACATTAGCATGTGATTACTACCATCTTTTTTCATCATGCTTTTCTTGTAGAAGAGAGAGACCGGCACTTGGATTCCATCATGCGATATCACAAAGATGCGCTCAAGGCCATATTCATTTTGATTGAATGTTGCCTTGTTCTCGCTATGAGGTCCATGATCGTACAATGGTGTTTCATTTTTTTGTCAAGGTTTCCAAGTTTATTTCGGTTACTACCTCGGGTTTCCTCAGAGAGCTGCATCAATATCTCAGAAGGTTTGATTTAAAGTCGCTATTTTCAAAATTGCATATATAGCTTGGTTCATTAAATGATGTCTCATACGTTGGTGCTTTAAAGCCGGCGGCTTCTTTGAGCTTTGGATTCCGCTTACTGTTATCTATACTCAGCTCTCCCACCTCATTCTCTTCCCTGTTTTTATTCTGATTCGTTTTATATATTCTAAACACATCCAGGCCATGTTTCTTGATTTTTAGTACCAGATAATCAGCATAGGCATTCACTTGACTAATTGCCTCCTCCAATGTGTCTTGCAGTAATAGCTCCCAATATTTTTGCTCGGGTTGATCAACCTTGGTGCGCCAGAGGGTGGTTGAGCCGTCAGGGGAAGATTTGATAATATAAAAATAATCGCCAGTGTCAGTTGCTTGATATTGGCTATCGGTTGGCTCGACAAGTCGATGCAATGCCTTGTCATTACCAAAGAATAGTAACCCATTGATATTCAGGGAGCCGTGGGATATGAATGTATATTTTTTGCTGTCAGATGTGTGTATCGATACATAGGCATCTTCGTCATCAGGTGCGAATATAAAATCATTTTTATGAGATTTGAAATCGTCATACCGTACGTTATTTTGAATACCTTTTTTATTTGGAGTGACGTAATACAACCCACTGCTATCACTTGCCCAACATAGATAGAATGGGCCGGCTGATTTGATTTTAGTAATAACATCTCCTTTCTCAAGACTCTTGATCCATATCTCTCCTAAGTCAGCGCCATCAGTATCAATGCCATAGGCAACATATTGATGATTTGGACTTACAGTGTGGTGTACAAGAGAGGCATGTTTTTTGATATTTTTGATTTCGGCTGTATCTAGTAATACTTCTTCAACCTGCTCATCTTTAGCTTTTCTAGCATCTTTCCTAGCATAGATTCTGCCTGAATCGTTGTTATAATCATAGTAGTAATAATGCCCACCAAGAACTGGAAATGTATTCTCAATACTTTTAGAATAAAATTCATCTATTTCTTCCTTTATTTTGAGATATTCCTCTTTGTTATGTTTATCTGCAAAGAATTCTCTGAATTTTGCATTCTCCTGTTCAATATATTGCTCTAAACGCTTCAGATCTTTATATATCCAATCATTACGATCATTGTTTTGTGGTATGGCTGAGCATGATGCGCTTATGCAACTTAGTAGAACGATGAGCAGTAAATTGATGTAAAAGCGCATGAGTGTGATCCGTGGAAAACTAGTGATAGCAACTGGCTGTTATATTGATAATTGAGAAATGTTTTGGTTAATCACCAGGATGTCCGCTATACGGTTCATAGTCATCAATATTATCGTCATTATCATTACTATCACAAGCATCAGCTTCATCAAGATATGATGCTGCGACGGTGATAGCAGCAATATAAATAAGACTGTCCATTGTAATAACCTCTTTAATTCTTAAATGAACGTTAAACAAACGCTAGTTTCTATAACTCAACCAGCACCGAGACACTACCCGTATACGATCAAAGAGTCAATAATATTGTTCATATAATTTTAATATTACATTCTATAATTTGGTATTACATCTTATGATTGTATCTTTTATGTGACGCTTTTTTATATTCACTTCCTCGCTTATCCTTTAAAGAAGTTCGTGATTGGGTATCTTCTGTCATAAGTTAGGGCTTTTTTGCTGATTTTTGGGAAGCAAGGAAACTGTTGTCTTTTAA
>CAIOSF010000185.1 GCA_903860855.1 uncultured Alphaproteobacteria bacterium
ATATGAATACCCAAACTTCGCATATAGAATAACGGAATAGGCAACTTTTCATTGCCAAGCAATTTATTGACAGAAATACTTGAGTGTAATTAGAGCTATAGATTGATTCATCTAAGTCTTCTATAGTTGGTAAATGTTGATGTCTGACATAAAGATGACCAACAAGAAAATATAATCCATTACTTAAAACTGGGAATATGTGAGCAATGGGTGACAATGTACATAGCATAAGCTTTGTTTAATGCATAGTCATAATTTACATCGATTGAACGATAGAAGAGGCGAGTGATCTAGTATAATGCTTAACAAATGCAATAGTGGTATCGGGAGTACGAGAGCATTTCTATTTAATTTCAATGCAACTAACTCTTTCATAAGATCAAGAGGGGTATTGTTAGTACCAGCTCTTATAGTTTGCGTTATTGTATTGGTGTCATTATTGTATAATAAGCCACTAGCTCACGCTCGTAAAATAGAGATTGTTGAACTTAAGGATCTTTCATCTGTCAAAGATAAAATTGATAAAGACGGAACAGGCTCGGTAATATTTGTCGACGTAGACGATACAATCCTCACTCCTAAATCCAAGATGTTTAGAAGTAGTAGCCCCTACTATGATTTTATTGAACAAATAAAAAAGGAAAGAGATAGAATTCCCGACGTTGATGCCATCCTGTCATCCTGGCGACTAACACGTAAAGTAATCCTGGTATCAGGGGATTGGCCACGTTTTGTCAATGAAGCAAAAAAATCGGGTTATAGCGTGTACGCCCTGACGAGGATGACTAGCGGTGCAATCGGGAATATAGAAAAAATGGAAGAGTGGTGCTACCAAGAACTAAAGAGTTTTGGTATTACTTTTAGCTCAACTTATCGCAATAAGGCAGAATCCACAATTATTCCAGCCTCGAGTTCTAGTCAATCTGCTGCACTTTTTTATAATGGTATTTTTCTAACAGGCGACCATGACAAACATGATGTTATTAAAACATTTCTAGAAAGCCACTACCCATCTAAAATAATTCTTATCGATGATCGCAAGAGCAATGTCATGAATGTAGCCGCTGTATGTCGAGAAAATAATATTGACTTCCTTGGCATTATTTATCGGGGCATAGACTTACTCTTAGATAAACCAGACTCTAGGGTTGTAGCAATACAAAAAGACTACCTGCTTATCCACCATAGATGGTTGGAAGATGATGAAGCAGAAAAATACCTAGAATAATACCAGTTCCCAATTGCAATAGAAGAGGCCAAAATGAGATCAAATTAAATCCAGCATTCATATGGCCCGTAGTTTGGCGCGAACGCATCGCCCCAGAAATGCAGCCCCGGATTATCTGTAACAATTTAAAAAGGCAACGAATATAAGAAACTAAATAATGCTGCTTTCAGCCGGATGGTAATCCTTATTAAGTAACTTAATTAACTCTCTACTCGCTCGAAAATAAACAACACCTCTAGGGTCAACCTTTATGTACCGTTGTGTTTTCGGATTGCGAATAATCCTGTCCTTACGCTTCCTTACGATCATGGAACAGAATCCTCGAAGCTCTACGCGATCACCACATATCAATGCCGTCGAGATCTGCTCAAACATCATATCTATGATGTTATTGGCAATCTCTCGACTCAACTCGGGATATGAGGTTATTAGTGCTTCTGCTATATCAACTTTATCTATCGTGCTCATTATGAACAATTTGTCACCGGCTAATCTGTATACTCTATACGATTAAATGTATTTTATCAACTCAAAGCTTTACTTGTGCCACCAAGAGTTGCGCCGCTGTTACTACCAGTACCAACAACACCATTCGCTGCACCTTGAATCAATTCAACAAAGAAGGATAAAATGCCATAATATGAATTTTTAGTAAAGCTGAATTGTGAATCAGAATAATTATCATCAATCAAAACATCTTTTACCTCAAGTTTTTCACTTATTTGTTTATTACTCCTGAGCCAGGCTATAGCTGATTCTTCATCTCCTATACCGTCTATTAGCTTATAATCAAGAGCCTGCCTTCCGCTATAAGCCCGACCATTGCATATTATCGGAAGCTGCTCTTGAGGTATTTCCATCCGACGCTCACCAACAATTTTCACAAACGATTGCTGCAGATCATCCACCAACTCTTGTACTACTTTTGCTGTCTCTGGCGTCATCTTCTCCATAAGATTAGGCATAGCTTTAAATGGCGATGATTTAAAAGATAAAGGTTGTACGCCAAGCTTTTTAAGTATCTCAGTAACTTCGTATGACTCTAATATCACACCTATCGACCCAGTTATACTGCCATTATAAGCAACTATATGGTCAGAAGCAAGGGCAACCATATACCCACCTGATGCTGCCATACCACCTATCACTGTCGTCAGAGGCTTCTTAACTGCTAATTTGCGCAAGGCCATATAGAGTGACTCAGACCCGACAAAAGTACCACCTGGGCTGTCTATATGCAATACAATCGCTTTTATATTATCACGACCCTCAAGGTCCTTCAGAGCATCTAGCCTATCGTCATCCTCAAAAATTGGACCATAAATACGAATACGAGCTATGAAATCATTATCAGGAATGTTGCTCTTTGAGCCAACTTTATTGCCATAAAATGCGTATAAGCAAAGTAAAAAGAATATCAGAGCGGCGAAGCGCCAGCTTAACAAGGCGCTTTTTAACTTACGTCTTTCAATTAAATAATCGGAGTTCACAATCGGCTCTTGCTATATATTTTTGTTAATTTTTTTTACTTTTATCCTTACGGAGCATACTTATCGCATCGATGTCCCCTAAGATGTATCTGATTGTAAAGGCTGATACAACAAGATTAAGTTTGGTACTTATAACCTCATTTTGCCTGGTAGCATAGCTCACTTCAGCATCTAACAAATCTTTAAGAGATTTTGTTCCTATTTCAAACTCCATTTTTGAGCCATCAAGATAAAATTTCTGGTATTCTAACGCTTCCTCATAAGCCACCAAAGAAACCTTACTTTGCTGATAGGTATTCCATGAGGTAATGGCCTTGGTTATTGTGGCGGCTGTGGTATTTTGCAAGCCGTACTGAGCTAGCCTTTCCCTAAGCTTGGCCTCCTTGAGGCCAACATACTCTATTCCTTTCTGGAATATCGGCACATTCACTGAAACTATGTAAGTATCGCCGGTATATTTTATAGGCTCATTTAGTTGCTTCTGCGACGTTAGAGTGAAATTTACACTAGGCATTAGAACCCCCACACTTTTTAATACCTCATACCTTGAGGCTTGATGATTATGCTGAGCAGCCAAAATATCAAGATTAGTGTCTTCAATCGATTCTAAAAACTCATCAAAGCTTGCTGGAAGCTGCAAGGCATTCTGATCTATATCAACCATATCTTCCGGTGGATAATCCCCGATGATTTGGACGAATTGCGCCTCAGCATTCTTCAGATCACTCAGCGACTTTTCTTTTGCCGCTATAGACCCGGCTAAATTTGCCTTAGCCTCAGCCAACATAGTTTTGGTAGCTACGCCTGTCTCAAGTTTAATCTCAACCTGTTCATATATCTTTCTTGTACTATCCTCCTTCTGAACTGCAACAACGTATGAACTACGAGCCGCTATAACACCCTGATATATCTTTATCGAGTCCAATAAAAGCTCACTAACCTCCTGCTGATATTGATATTGAGCCGATGCCGAATTTTCCCTCGCTCCCTTTATGCCGTAAAAAGTAGTACCCCCTTGGAAAAGATTTTGCGTGACGGTAAAATATTGTTGCTGACTCCCGATACTATTCTTAGTTTGGAGATCTGCTAAGTCCGGTCTATCCCTTGGTATTGGCGGCACTAGGTCTGTATCCATGTATTGACTACTATAAGTCACAGACGGCATAAATCCAGTGAACTCCTTAGCCTGTCCAAGTTTCGTTATTTCCAGCTTTTCCTTACCAATCTTGATTGCATCATTATTCTCCATTGCAGATGATACAGCATCTGATATATCATAGGCATAAGCAGGGCCACCACCAAGACAAAGCAGAGCTATACCTGTAAACAAAGTGCTTTTTAGCATGCTATTTTGAATAGAATTCTTATTAGGGGTAAGAGCTTATATATAAACTTGAATATTTCAAACAATTTTAATCAAACATGAGTATATCACGAGGGTGACCACCATCATCCCAGTTCCCACTTTCAACCGGTACTGCGTTGCTCACCTATTGTTAATAGGCATCACGCCCCACTCCTTATACTATTTGTATCACACATCGAACAACAGCCAATGGAACGCCAAATAGAGTATAGGCGAATTGTGGCAAAAGCAGTATAGAATATCAACTAAAAGTTATGCCTCCTCATCAGGCAATATATCGCTGAAATTACTAAGGGGGTGTTTAGCGGCCAACTCGCTAGCCATATGTTGATTCTCCACCTTGGTATATATTTGGGTTGATGATATACTGACATGACCAAGTAACTCCTGGATTACCCGAACGTCCGCCCCATTCTGCAACATATGGCTAGCAAACGAGTGACGTATTTTATGAGGGGATACAATCTTGGCTGAAACCCCTTTATGGATGGCTAGTTCCTTGAGAATCTGACCAAATTTCTGTCTTGATATATGAGTGACCTTCCCCTTCTTACTGAGAGAATGAAATAGCCATGATACTTTTGCTAAGTTTAGCTTTGGAACTATGGAATATCTTACCAGTAAATACTCTTTAACGGCAGTTATTGCAGCTTCATTTAGTATTATCAATCTCTCTCTCCCTCCTTTTCCTCGAATAATAATGGTATGCTCACTACTGTTGAGAGCATAAACAACGCCTTCCACCTCTATGGTAACCAGTTCTGACACTCTGATTCCAGTACTGTAGAGAATCTCAAGCATGGCAAGATTTCTTACACCACATGGAGTTTTATCAAATTTAGCTGCTTCAATGAGTTTCGCTATATTTATACGACTCAGGACCCTTGGTAGGGTCTGAATCTTCTTAGGCAGAGCGAGCCTCGTTGTTGGGTTCGCTGTGGTCACGCCATCAAGCAACAAAAACGAAAAAAATGTGCGAATAGCTGATATTTTGCGCGCTATAGTTGATGACGTGTAACTCATATCATGTAAGTGAGATATGTAGAGGGAGAGTTGGTTATATGTTGCAGCTTCTAGTGCCATATTGTTAGAAGTAAGAAAAAGCAGTAAATCATTTATATCACTTCTATATGAAACTATTGTATTAGCTGATACCAGCTTCTCAACCGTCATCATTTCAAGAAAATTTTCTAAATTTCTGACCATATTATTTTGCATCTTATCTTGTATCATGCATTACCAACCAAATAGCGGTGAACTAAGTCAATATCGCTACCACTAGCGATCGAAATGCTTAATAATATGCCTCTCTTCGATAGACGAGCCTTTATTAAATGACATCGTGCCCAAGAGAGTAATGGCGGCTGATACAGTTATAATGACTGCAAACAACAACTTTGCTAAAATATTGTTTTTTTTCATATTTTGTATAAAACTTTCATAAAATTCTCTCCACATCCTGAGAGAATAAGCAGAATTATCCTAATTAGACAAGAACTCTCATTAACTCTAATTCAGCTTTTCAACTAGATGCATCTTCTAAACGGTAAATAGAATGTTGCTTTTAGATAAGGTATTATGTATCTAGAGACACAAAGGAAAGTTAAATATTGATGCTAATAACCTCTATCAATTTTAAATCCGGTATTGGGTTAGCGATGATCTATCCCCACGCAGGTATTGACTTAAATGCAAAAGCGTGTAAGTCCAATCGGTAGGACTGATATATGAATTTGCATTTATTTTTTATAACAAGATCATAAAGATATGAAAAAATTATTGATTGTAGAGTCACCAGCCAAAGCAAAAACTATTGGCAAGTATTTAGGAAAAGATTTTCAGGTCCTCGCCTCCTATGGCCATGTGAGGTCTATACCATCCCGCAATCATGCAGTTCGTCCTGAAATGAACTTTGAAATAGATTACGAAGTTATTTCAAAAACCGATAGAAATAAAAAGCAAAACAAGGACAGTAAGGAAAAGGATAAAAAGGTAGAGAAAAAAGGCAAAAAAGACTCAGCCAGTCCTAGCCAAGAAACAGAGAAAAAATTAGATAGACACCTTGAAGAAATAGCTAATGCAGCAAAAAAAAGCGATGCCATATACCTAGCACCGGACCCTGACCGCGAAGGGGAAGCGATATCATGGCACATACGAGAACTCCTTAAACAACACAATGCACTCAAAGATAACGTGCCAGTACATCGTGTCGCATTCCACTCCATCACCAAAAAAGCAATAGAAGAGGCGATAAAGAATCCTCGCGAGATAGATATGAATCTAGTAAGGGCACAACAAACTAGGCAGGCTCTAGATTATCTTGTAGGCTTTACCATATCGCCGATACTATGGCGCAAGCTACCAGGTAGCAAATCAGCTGGAAGAGTTCAGTCCGTAGCTCTGCGTCTGCTATGCGATAGAGAAGCAGAAATTCGCGCTTTTATCTCGAAAGAATACTGGAGTATATTTCTCGAGTGCCAAAAAGATGGAACCAATTTTAAAGCTGGATTGGCAGAATATCGCGGCGAAAAGCTTGGTAAACACGATATAGGTTCACAAGAACAAGCCAACGAAATGCTGGCATACCTGAACCAACAAAGCTTTGCTATCTCTAGCGTAGAGAAGAAACAGAGTAAGAAAAGTCCAAGCCCTCCTTTCACCACTTCAACAATGTTACAGGATGCCTCTAGAAAACTTGGATATAGCGCAGCAAAAACAAGTAAATTGGCTCAAAAGCTGTATGAAGGCGTCAACATAGATGGTCAGCCAATTGGTATTATAACATATATGAGAACAGATAGCGTGATGATATCTAGTGACGCTATAGATCAGATCCGTAGCCTGGTAAATACAAAATTTGGAAAAAAATATTTACCAGATAGTAACAGAATATTTAAAACTAAGAGCAAGAACGCTCAGGAAGCTCATGAAGCAATTCGCCCAACTAATCCAGACTTTACCCCAGAATATGTCAGGTCATTTCTAGAGAACGACCATTTTCGCCTCTATGAGTTGATATGGCGCAGAGCGGTAGCCAGTCAAATGGCCGATGCTCTATTTGATAATACCTTATGCAAAATAACTGACAATAATAAGGGGGACTGCCTCTTCCGCGTCAACGGTAGAGTTACGCTGTTTAAGGGTTTTTATGAGGTATACGACGATTCAGAAGAGGGGACCAAGGGAGAGGAAAGCGATCTTCAAAAACTACCAAAACTCACAGAAGGAGATGCATTGGCAGTTGAAAAAATCACACCAACTCAGCACTTCACCCAGGCACCTCCCCGCTATAACGAGGCCAGTTTAGTCAAAAAAATGGAGGAATTAGGGATTGGACGACCATCAACCTATGCTACAATTATCTCGATCCTACAACAGCGTAGTTATGCAAAACTTGAAAGCAAAAGGTTTTTTGCCGAAGATAGGGGAGAGTTGGTCAATGCATTCTTGGTAAACTTCTTCAATAAATATGTGCAATATGATTTTACCGCAAACCTTGAGGATGAACTTGATTCAATTGCTTGCGGTGAGATAGATCAAATAGCAACTTTGAGTAATTTTTGGCAACCATTTAAAAACCAATCGAATGAGGTCATGGGACTGCCAACTGAAAGTATCCTTCATAATATAGAAGACTACTTGGCCGATTATATTTTTGAAAAAGGAGAGAAAAAATGCCCCATATGCAAGGAAGGAAATCTCAACCTGCGCAATGGTAAGTTCGGCTCTTACATATCATGCTCACGATATCCAGATTGCTCCTATAAACGGAAGATGCATGAAGCGAGCGAGGCATCAGAGGATGGTGAGGGCTCAGAACCAAGAAATCCAAGTATGTTCCCTAAAGATCTTGGCGATACTGAGAATGGCACGGTATTCCTCAATGTTGGCCCATATGGACCTTACTTCAGAGTTATGAAAGATAATAAGCAGGTCAAGATCACTTCTTTGCCAAAAGGCATTGCTCTTGATAGTGCGGATCTAAATCTAGCGGAGAGAGTCCTAAGTCTACCGAAGGAAATTGGAAAATATAATGGTGAGGTTGTGACCGTTGGTATAGGGAGGTTTGGACCTTATGCCTGCTGCGATAAAAAGTTCTATTCTATCAAACTGCCAAATCAAATGGATATATTTGACGTAACTATAGATCAAGCCATAAAGGTAATAGAGAGCAAACTTCAGAAAGAAGCAGAAAGAAGTGGCGCTGAAAATAGCGGCTCCTCACGGACTAGTCCTTCAGATGACAAAACTATAACCAATACAGCAAAGCCGACCGCGACAAAAGGCAAGGCAAGCAGGGTTAAAGGTAGTAAAAACGATAAGAATGAGGAAAAAGGTGGTACAGAGAATACGGAGAAAACAAAGCGTCAGAGTAAAAGCAAGGCCCCTGCCCAATGAATCACTTTCAGGTGGTATAACGATTGAATGCATAATTATCTCGAGCTCATAAAAGAAAGAGTAAAAGTTGTAGAATATATAGGTCGCTATGTCAATCTAAAGCATAAGAGTGGCGGTGAATACGTGGGGCGCTGCCCATTCCACGAAGAAAAGACCGCATCGTTTACCGTCAGCACAAATAAATCGTTCTTTCACTGCTTTGGCTGTAGCGCCCATGGGGACGTCGTGGCGTTCGCAGCCCAGCATCACAGACTTAGTTATAAAGAAGCCATGCAGAAACTGGCGGATGAGTATGGGATTGCCAACAAAAGCAAAACAGAGGACTGGAAAGAAAGAAAGTATGCTGAAATTTATAAGGCACTATCAGAACATTATCATAAGGCCCTCCTTTCAGATCAGGGAAAAATTGCTCGCACATATCTTGAAAAACGAGGAATGACTGAGTCCATTTGGTGGCAGTATAAATTGGGTTGGGCTGGAACAGAGAGTAAGAAGTGGATGCTGCAGAATTTTGAGCAAAAAGATCTGATATTCAGCAAAGCCCTAATCCAAAAAAGCGATTACATCTTCAACCCATTTCAGAATCGTCTAATATTTCCGATAAAATGGCGAGATAATATCATAGCCTTTGGAGGTCGTAGTCTCAATGACGAACTAAAGCCAAAGTATCTCAATTCCAGCGATAGCATACTATTCCAAAAGGGCAAAATCCTATATGGCTTATACAGCGACTTCGTGCCCAGTGCCAAAAACATTAGCAATAGTACAGAAGATAATAATCCAGAGTCAATAACCAAGTTTAACGACAGTAAATTAGTGGTGGTAGTCGAGGGTTACATGGATGTATTAGCAATGGCGAACGAGGGGTTTAAAAATGTTGTTGCACCCTTAGGTACAGGCATGACCATCGATCAAATAAATCTGCTATGGCAAAAATTTCAGAAAATAATATTTTGTTTTGATAATGATTTAGCTGGTCAAAATGCGATGTATAGAGTTGCGAATCTTGTCTGGAAACATTTAACTCCCGACAAATCGATTCGTTTTGTCCAGTTGGTTGATGGCAAGGACCCAGACGAAGTAATCACTTCCAAAGGAGCGAGTCATCTAGTTGATGCCTTGACCAATTCTCAACACATAGTTGATTTTTTGTTTGATAAGATGACAGCTGAATATGATCTATCAACCATGGAAGCCAGAGCATCTTTTCGTGACAGACTGCGCAAAATGGCCATTCAACACAAAGATCTTAACTTTGAGTACCAGAGAGAACTTGGCAAAAAGCTTTGGTCTCTAACCTCTGCTAAAACTGACAGGGAGAAAGAATATAAACACTCAAAATGGCCGAATGAAGACAGCAATAATAACAAAATAGACTGGCAAAATGGCGATAAACACGGGGAAAGTTGTTATAAACAAATATCTACTTATGGCAGAAAATACACGACAAGTAGAGGAGAATATAACCCCAACACGGCAATAGCGGCTATTCCATCGGTCAAGAAGACACCTTATAGCCATCACCTCGTCGCCATGCTGAAGGCTTTGATGATCAGAGTTCCATCAGAAAAACTTGAAGAGATCGCATCTCTTGATATTGACAATGAGGATTTAGCTATAGTGCGCGATATTATTATAAATGAAGCCATTACTAATACACAGCAAATGGAGCCAAAGTTAGAGCAGGAAGAACAAGAAGATGGTGATGGGCAAATGGATACAATGGCTATAGATCTATTCTTGGATAAAATCCCCGCCCATTGTCACACAGACAAGCAAATAGAACAGGTCAAAAAAGCTGTTAATTATGTAAAAGATTTCTCCCTACCAGAGCTAAAAGCTGATAACGTTGCAGGAATAATTGACAGATGTGTTTTATTGCATAACTTATTCAGTCTACAGCATCAGATTAAACAGGTCAGCAAAAGGCTATTGTTATGTCCGGATGCCGAGCTGGAGACAAAGTTACTAACCCTCAAGAAACATGAATTGCAATTGCAAATGAGCATCTCTACACTTTAGATGATGTTTCTTGGTCTCTAGTCAACTTAATACCAGCATCGCCGAGCAACATATTAGTGGTTAAAAGCGGGAACTGGTATATAAGTTGTGGTTTGCAATTAGTAGCCCGAATGAATAGCAAGCTTCTTATTTTTATAAAAAAGAGGATTAATGTCTGAAAAGAAAAGCGAAAAAAAGAGCGATAAACCAATTGAAGAGTCCCTGCGCGGTTTGGTGCGCAAGGGAAAGGATGCTGGCTATATCACCTATAATGACCTTAATAAAGCATTAGCAGGAGATGCAGGCGTAGAAAAAATTGATGAAGCCATAACATTTTTTAACGACATAGGTGTTCAACTCACAGATGGCGATAAAGATCTGGAGGAGGCAAGGGAGATCTTCGCTCAGGAACCAGAAGAGGGAGAATTTGAGGCTGAAAAAGTTGCAGATGAACCATCCGACATCAGGAGCGACGATCCAGTCCGCATGTATTTGCGAGAAATGGGTTATCGCGTTTTACTTACCCGTGATGGTGAGGTAGAAGTTGCCCGCAAGATCGAAGATGGGCGTTATCAGCGCATGCGCTGCCTATGCTCCACCCCCCTCATGCTCAAACAGATCTGTGATTGGTACAGCGGCCTGGTCAATAGGACGATACTGCTCAGAGACGTAGTAGACTTAGATGCGATGTACTCTAAAGAATTCAATCATGACGCGTTCAGCGAGGGTATAGATAGAACGCAAGAGGTAGAAGGAGATGATCTCGACGATGATAGCACAGAAGGAGATGGAGAAAATGAGGATGACAAAAAAGGTGATGAAGATTCAAATAGCGCATCATTACTTAGTATGGAAAATGCTCTTTATCCCAAAATGCTAGAGACACTGGAAAAAGTAGCTGATCTAGCCAAATCTGCCCTCAATATACAACAAGAACGAGCGAAAATTTATACTGATGGTCAAGCAATCCTGCCAAAAAATCAAGGATATGACGAGATTTTACTCGAAATAGGCCAAAAAATGGAGACTATCAGACTATCCGAAAACACGGTGGATAGCATATTAGAAAGGCTTTATGGCTGGAGCAAGAAGATCGTTGGGATGGAAGGCGAATTGTTAAAAACTGCCGCAAGCATGGGGGTGAACAGGCAGGAGTTCCTAGATTTGTATAATAATAGCAGCGATTTACTCCTATCGATAAAATCATCTAATCAACCTAAGTATAAAAGACTCTATGAAGAGCATTACCTGAAGATTGCCGAGTTGGTCCAAAAACTCCGTAGTTTTGCCGCTGAAATAGTCCTTGATATACCAACTTTTAAACAATTGATCCTTGCATTACAACGAGCTGAGAAATCAGTGAACAAGGCGAAGAAAGAAATGATAGAGGCTAATTTACGCCTTGTGATCTCGATAGCAAAGAAGTATGCAAACAGGGGATTACAGTTTCTGGATTTAATTCAAGAAGGCAACATAGGCCTTATGAAGGCGGTAGAGAAGTTTGAATATCGTCGTGGCTATAAATTTTCTACCTATGCCACTTGGTGGATTCGTCAAGCAATCACGAGATCAATAGCAGATCAGGCAAGGACAATCAGAATTCCAGTTCATATGATTGAGACGATCAATAAGATTCTGCGGACGTCAAAGCAAATTGTCCATGAGGTGGGGCGCGAACCAACCCCTGAAGAAATAGCTACCAAGCTCGGCATGGCAGTCGATAAAGTACGAAAAGTCCTCAAAATCGCCAAGGAGCCTATGAGTCTGGATAATCCGGTCGGAGATGATGAAGCTAGCGTTCTTGCTGATTTTATCGAAGACAAAAACGCTCTCCAACCAATTGATGCAGCCGTGAGATCAAACTTACGGGAGGTTACGACTAGGGTTTTGGCATCGCTAACTCCCAGGGAGGAAAGAGTACTACGTATGAGATTTGGTATAGGTATGAATACAGATCATACCCTGGAAGAAGTTGGGAGACAGTTCAATGTTACTAGAGAAAGAATTCGCCAGATTGAGGCCAAAGCATTACGTAAACTCCGTAGACCCAATAGATCGAAAAAACTCAAGGGATTTTCGAGCTGATGATCAGTATGAGGTAAAAAGTGCCTAGGGTGATTAGCGAAGGAGAGACAACATCTAGCGATCTAGAAGTAAAAAAATTCGCTACAATCGATTGGTGGGATGAGAATGGCAGCATGGCTATGCTCCACTGCCTCAACCCGTTGCGTTTAGATTACATACTGGAGTGGATTGGGAAATCAGATCTTATACAAATTCCCAAATGCAATAGACAAGCCCACATGGAATGGACGCAAGTCAAAGGCAAAGTCAAATTAAACAGTACAAGGAACGATGGACAGAGTTTAAAACTTTCTGGCGTAAATGTTCTGGATATTGGCTGTGGTGCGGGAATATTATCCATTCCACTTGCTAGGCTTGGGGCTCATGTAACTGGAATTGACACATCGGAAGAGGCTATAGCTACAGCAAAAAATTATAGCAAAGAACTTGGTCTCAATATTGATTTTAGGAAAACCGCTATAGAGGCATATCATAGGCATGAGCTAGAAACCTATGATATGATAACAGCTCTTGAAGTCATTGAACATGTAGAAAACCTAGAGCTATTTCTCCATTGTTGCTGGCAGATATTAAGAAAAAACGGTCTTCTCTTTATTTCATCTATTAGCCGAACGGTAAGGTCGTTTTTAAAAGCAATAGTGGCAGCAGAGTATCTCTTAGGTATAGTACCCAAAGGTATGCATAGTTGGCAGAAATTCGTGTCTCCTCTGGAAATAATAAATGCATTACCCCAATCTCATACAGTGTTGATGAATCTGAGCGGTGTAGGGGTACAATTGACTCGTAACGGCTATGGCTTTGGTCTGACCGATGATGTTAACGTCAACTATATAATGTGTCTCAGAAAAGCCTAGAAGAGCAAACGTGAATGGTATCGATACGACAAAGTGCAAACTTTAAATAACAATACTATACTAAAAACACCTATGGAGATCCTTAGTCTCCATAACATTGAGGTGATCCAGCAAGATGAATTGGTTGATTATCTTGATGCGGTTTCATTCATGGAAAAGCGTGTAGCCGATATACTGGATAAAGAAGCAAAGCAGCTTTTATGGTTCGTCCAACATGATCATGTTTATACCGCTGGTACTGGAACCTCGGAAGCAGAATTACTTCAGTTACCTAATATATCTCCTAATAATATGCCTCTAAGTTCATCAAGCCACCAGAGCAATATCACTCCACAGAAAATAACTCTACATCGCACTGGTCGTGGCGGTAAGATTACCTACCATGGACCAGGTCAGCTTATAGTTTATATCATGCTGAATATCTTAGAGCTGCATGATGGTAAACCAGATGTACGCCTTTTTATCAAACAAGTAGAGAATTGGTTGATAGACGCTATGGTTACGATCGGCATAGTCGGCAAAATTATTGAGCAATATCCCGGTGTATGGGTGAGTACAGACTCACATGTAATAAATACAATGGACACATGTAATAGACAAACCGAAGGTGAAGTCAAACCCCAGGTGAAGTCAAATGTAGTGAATGGATCGAAGAAGAAATCAAGCATAAGGGAGGCTGTACATGATAGGGGTAATGGCTATGAAAAATTAGCAGCCATCGGCATAAGAATACGCCGGTGGATTAGTTATCATGGAGTAGCGATCAACATAGAGCCAGATCTCAAATATTTTAATGAGATCACTCCCTGCGGCATAACAGAGCATGGCTATGGAGTGACGTCCATGGAAAAACTCGGACTTTATAATCGCAATATGATGAAAGACCTGAGCGGTATTTTACTAAAATCATTTGTTGAGATTTTTCTAAAATAGCGATGTTATCATGAAATCTATCGCGCGATGAGCATCATAGCATCACAAATAGTGATTATAATGACAAACCATTTACTAATTTGACTAGACGAAATCCTAGTAGATAGCTATGGTGAAGCACATAATCTTTTTAGTTTATGATAAGTAACGATATGTTATTGATATATAGATTAGGTTTCATTGCATTATGCTTGGCACATTTCGTAATTGAGCCATTGTACAACGATTCTTTGCCAGCGGCATCAGCTTACTCTTTCCCGAATAAGATCCCCTTAAAGGAATTGAGCTTGAGCTCAGTTGGCGCCAGTGACTTTAGAGACTTAGCTGATAAGCTGCTTATAGATAACGATCACACAACTAGACAACATATAAAAGACTATGTACAAAAACACTATCTTGATAAAGGCATCACCATACAATCAATGGTATTATATGTTCACACTTCTTGGTGTCTAGAGTGCAAGAAAAGCATGAATTCTGTTTGTCGATGGATTAAGCAGGAAAGGAAAGCAAATCCTAATACAATTTTCATAGCAGCCATATGGAAAAGTGGCAGTAAAAATAGCGTATCCTGTAGTGAATTTGATTTATATGGGATAATAGACCCAAAGTTCGCTCAAGATAAGCTACATATTGAGAAAACACCGGAATTTATAGTAATCAGAAATGATAGATGAGATCAAGTAATACCATTTACCCACATGAAATGGACGAGCCGAAGGTGAAGTTAAAGCAGCAGTAGTTAAATCAGGAACTAGCATAAGCCATAGCAAGTAAACAAATAGGATGTCACGCAATCTTAAATACAAACAGCCACAGACAAGCATAGCACATCCCTAATCTTACGTATTGAATACTTAAAGATCGACCTTTGTGTTAATTACAAATAAAAGAAATGGCTCCCCGGGCCGGATTCGAACCAGCGACCAAGCGGTTAACAGCCGCTTGCTCTACCACTGAGCTACCGAGGAATAGCAAGATAAACTATATAGACATACATACTCAACGTATGGCGATATTATTTAAAAAGTTTGTATGTAACTCAGTTGCAACAGCAAACCTGAATCAAAACAACGAGTAGGATCGTAGATTATTCCCAACACAAAGTCTAGCAGATTTTTTCTGCGATGAATTCATGAGCAAGAGCCTATTGTACCAGTTTCCCACATAGAATGGGCGCAAGCCAAATGCAATAGAAAGCTTGGAAGCGAAGTCAAACCGAAGGTGCAGTCAAAGCGACAGTAGTGAAAATCAGGAGCTGGTATTAGCCTAGAGTTCCTGCTGAGGAGTAGTATTACTATGATTCAAGTGATTTAGAGCAGCATTCACTGTATCACTCACCAGTTCTTGGGCTATATTGGCCCCCTCATCAGTGATAGCACCAGCCACATCATTCTCGATATTACCTTTTGTCTCCCTAATATTACCCGTTATATTCACGATTGCTTCATGTATGGTTTGGTTGCCAGTAATTATTTTACCGATTGCAACTACGGCTTCTTTAGCGCCTTTTTCTAGATCTCGAGCTATTTTCTGCGTAATATTTTTAAC
>CAIOSF010000186.1 GCA_903860855.1 uncultured Alphaproteobacteria bacterium
AAACCCATCTTTATTAAGCTTCGTCTTTATCTCGACGTATCTCCGTCAATGTAATCCCAATTTTATCATCAACCTGCATAATCTCACCCTTTGCAACCACCTTACCATTAATGCAGATATCTATCGGCTCTCCTACTTTTTTGTTGAGCTCGATGATCGTACCATCAGTAAATTTCAGAATATCGCTGATCTTGAATTCGGCTACACCAAGAACAGCTGAAACTTCAAGAGGGACCTCATACACAGCTTGTATCGATTTTACTTCCTTTTCTGCCATTACTTAAATCCTATTTATACTTTGTTATTTATTCTGTTTTTGTTTCGAAATACTACTATGCACCAAATAATTCTGCAAGACATCTTCTATTTCCTTAAGCATTTGCTTTTGGTCCTTAAGAAACGATCCACCATCAACCTTAACAGAGCAATCCCCAGGTAACAAGGCTGGATTGGCTATAAATCTTAGAGAACAGTCCTGTTTGAGGGCCGAGTTAATATTATCCTCCTTCATCTTCTGTTCGACTGCTGCCAGCTGCTCGGGATTTACCTCTACATCTATAGTCAACTCTTCACGTAAAGCCGGCAATCTCTTATGCAAATAGTTCGCGACGATCTCAATCGGTAAGACCTTGCTGACTTCTTCAATGACCTTACAAGCTATGCCATGTGATAAGATTAAGCACTGGTCCGACCATTTACTAAAAATCATTGCTAGTTGCTGATCTATGGTATCTAGTTTTTGCTTTATAGCATTGCATACGTTATACAACTCAACTTCAGCATTACTAGCAATGGCCAATTCCTTCTCGTGCTCCTCCAGCCTTTTTGCATACTCTTCAGCAGCAGCTGCTTTGCCTTCTTCAAACGCCTGCCACTTGATTCTTTCCAATTCTTGCGATTTTAGAGATATAGAACTATCCTGCTGAGAGTTTTGTTGATTACCTACCTGTTGACCTTCGGTCAACTGCCCCCCTTCTGCTGGTTGAGATTCTGTCTTTAATTCTCCCCTTACTCCATCACCTTCATAATTTTGTTTCGCACCAATTTTATCGCCTTCCTGTCTTTTTGCCCCGCTCTGCAATTGACCAGCACCTGCACTATCAACCTGTTGTTTGACTTTGTATTCATCTGACTTACTATCATGATCAGATACCTCTCCATCGCTCTCTCCAGACAACGCGACCTCAGCATCTAATTCATTCTCAGTTTTAATAGGCTGGAACAGAGGTTCAATTCTACGCAAGTGTTTATCTTCTGCTTCGCGGTCGTGTTCGCTCCTTACTGGGTTTGCAGTGCTATTGAGAGCCAGCTCTGGTAAGGATAATTTGCGAATCATCTTTGATATACCCTAAGCTTCTGGTTGATCCAAATCTACTTTGATTAAGCCTTTCGAAATCATATCCTTAGCTACATTTAGAATATTAACCTGAGCATCGTATATGTCCTTCGTCCTGGCTGCTCCCACCCCTTCCATCTCCTCAACCAAGAGCTTAGCAGCTCTCTGAGACATACTTTGAGTAAAGGCTTCGTAAACACCTTCTGGAGCATTCTTCAGAGCCAAAGGTAACTTAGATTTATCGATATTTTTAATAAGGCTTTGCATACTATATTGATCAAGGCTAGCCAAATCCTTAAAGGTAAACATGTAGCGACGAATTTTACTGGCAAATTCCACACTATAATCTTCGAGCAATGCCATGAACTTCTCTTCGTTCGCCCGATCAAAGTAATTGAATATATCACCAAGAACTCTGCTGTTATCCTTCTTATTGATAGGACTTTGCTCTGACGTAAGCTCTTGTTTAAGCATACTCTCCATTCTAGAGACGGCATCCTGATTAACTGTGTCAATTGTTAACATGCGTTTTATGACTTCGAATGCGTATTCCTTACTGAGTAACCCGAGAATCCTGGCCGCACGAGCCGGGTTTAACTTGCTTAATATCACAGCAGTAGTTTGCGGATACTCATTTTTAAGGAAATTAGCTACTGACTGCTCATCAACCGTAGTCAATCTTTCCCAGATATTATGAACAGCCATGGTATGGACATCGCGCAGAATCAAATCAAGTTTTTCCTTATCAACCGTTCGTTTTAGAAAACGCTCGACGCTCTTAGAGTTACCAACTACACTAAGCGATTCATTGATATCATGAATAAACTCAAGGACCACCTTCTCAACTACCTCAGACTCAACCGATCCAAGATCCATCATTACTTTTGAAATATGATG
>CAIOSF010000187.1 GCA_903860855.1 uncultured Alphaproteobacteria bacterium
ATAAGCATAAAAACCAAGGGATATATGAACAAATAGTGAATCTACCATAAAGAAAATCAAATTTACCTATTGTTGTTACTGTAAAACCAAGGCACATAACCCCATTACTTTCTCCATAACTTGATCATAAAGCTGTTTTGCATGAATTACTAAGATATTAGCTGATTTCGCAATGGGCCTCACATAAAAAACCACCTTTTGTATTTGCAGTCTATTATAAAAATCGCTAAAATCTCGCAGTAGTAAGGGTATTGTAGCTGGCGAGGCCATGTCATGATGGTGTTGGACTCTTGGTCTTTTATCATTGGCAACTTCTATTGTAAGAATACATAACGTTGACTATTTTTTTGGGGGATAACCAATGCGCACGATGCCATACAATGATGGGTGCTTGGATTTAGTGGGACTTAGAAACTAAAGGGGTGGGACTGCCTCAACAACAGGATTATACCATAAGCACAATGCCTGCAATGACATCTTCACCCCTGGTCATGGACACAATACCTGGTATTACAACTCCAGATCATGATCCATCATCTAAACCAATAATCGAAAAAACAATAAGCAAAAAGAAATCATGCGACGATTTTTCAAAACTACTTAATGCTCAGCCAGAGCAGACAGTTATAGCAAGTACAAAGAATAACAAAGCGGCCGCAGAAAAAATGGTAGATTGGAAAGGAATCGAAGTAAAATTTCATAGCCCCAAACAGGAAGAAAGGTTCCTCGGCATAAAGAAAGGGGGATATGCAATAACTGATGGTAAAATTTACTTCAATGCAAAGCTAGCGAAGCACTCAATTCCAGAATCCCCCGAGGAATATTTATTCTGTGACGATAATAATGATAATTACGATACATTTACCACAATTTCTGTTAGCACCACCGATACGATGCCAGAGGTGATGATTAATGAACTCGATCACTGTGATATGACTGCGACTCATAAGGCATGATACCGACTGCGGGAATCGGTATCATGCCTGTTCCCGCTTTTAATCACTGTCGCTTCGGCCTATTTTTTCAATCTTTTCCATACTACTTTCTTCGCAAAGTAGAACATTATGGTAAATATAATTGTAAACACCAATACTCTTATTCCCAATCTCTTCCTATCCTCCATTTCTGGCTCGGCTATCCACTGGAGAAAATTCACGACATCAAAAGCCATCTGCTCAACGGTAGGATTTGTTCCATCGGTATAGCTCACTTGTCCATTTGATATAAGGGGAGGAGGCATAGCGATCTGCCCTCCACTAAAGTGTGGATTATAATACATATTCTCTCCCAGTTTCACCTCAGCCGGCGGCTTGGTGAAACCAGTCAGTATGCCATAGATATAATCTGCCCCACCCTCACGAGCCTTTACAATGAGGGATAGGTCGGGAGGCAGAGCTCCATTGTTTGCTACCCTAGCCTCTTTATCGTTAGTATAGGGACCAGGCATAGCATCTGATGCACGACCAGGCCTCATATACATGGCCCCTTGGTCATTTGGACCATCCTGCACACTATACTCGGATGCTATCGATTTAACCTGATCTTCATTGAATGAGATCTCAGTGAGATTACGAAATGATAGTGCTTTGATTGAATGACAGGCAGAACAAACCTCGCGATAAACCTTGAAACCCCTTTGAATTGACTCTCGATCAAATTTCCCCGTCATCCCATCAAATGCCCATGATAAACGCTCTAGACTCTTGGTATCTCCACTAGCCATAGCAGAGCTAGTGATCAAAAAAAGAATGACAATAATGTTTATTGCCTTGTGATACATTCGCTGATCAGATGCTGATTCTCCATACACCTTTTTAAGTGGTAGTTGATTGGTTGTAAAGAGAAACCATCCTGGCAGCTATAATTTTTAGTTTCTGTTATGGATAAGGAGCTAGGGTGGGAACGCAACCCTCAATGAAATGATGGTATTACTTCACCATAAGGAATAACGGGGCCGACGGTAGAAGTGAACCACCCAGCTGTGGGCGGGGCGGCATTAATAGTAGGCTTGGAAGGGGTTATTTATTCGTTATTACCGAAGAGATTTTCTAAATAGTAAACCGTCCTCATCGTTATGTAGTAGGTTCTGTACAAGGTTCGGGTTATGCAAGTTAGCTTGGTGTATCTCATCTACGTTAGGAAGATCACCACCGAAATTTTGCAGCTGTTCTATCTCAAAATGCAATTGCTGCTCATTATTGTAAAAACCAAGAGGGTTACCCAGAAAACTAAGGTTAGCACCGATCCAGTTATCAGCAGATCCAAGCGCAAGATCTATAGATTCATTACCTATGTAAGCTTTGATGGCGGCAGGAGCGTGGGTATAACCCAATTCAAGAGCAGCAACGACATCAACACCGACAGCCACATACCCGAGAACTTTCGCTGCTGTAACCAGGTTTCATAAAGTATGCGATACCGGCAGCGCCTGTAGCAGTACCGGCGAGGATTATAGAGACTTTATCTATATTAGTAAGAGCCATTTAATTCAGCTTTTTAAAAAATTTAATTAACAAGATTCATGCTAATCTAAAGTTCTGAGATGGTAAATGATAACATAGCAAACAACTATGGTATTCAGTATAAAAACATTGGAGATATATGAACAAACAGTAAACATTAACCCCAAGAAGGCTGATATTTGATATATAGCTCACCTTGCGCAAGGCAATACTGATGAGAGCCGCAAAATTCCTAGACTTTACTCAAAGGTAGCATGCCGGTTTTAACCAGATTTTATGAGGTTCTTTCAAAAGCTGCGCGTAAGGTGGATATGCAACTAGATTGTCACATCTCAGGCCACGCAAAAGAGTGAGGTGGTAATAGAGGCGCCATGGGCTCATCGAAAAATACCTGTCCAGGTAGTGGCAGAAGAAATCGCTTACCACCCCATGATTCCTCGGTCGCAAGTTGGCTGCACCATGGCCCTACCGATGATGGAGGGAATCTAATGCACACCCAAACGTCCCTCCAGGCTCATGGGCGAAACCAAGACCAGAGGTATCTATATGTAATTGATGTTTAGTATAAAACAGCTCTTTCGGCGTTTGCCTCGTCATAGCATCCCCTTTCAAAAAATGTGAATAACACACCTATATGCTATTTTAGAATTCATGGTTGATAAAGAACAATATAGCTAAATCATCTAGGAGTTAGCATAAAAATCGATACTATATATGAATGAATAATAATTACTCAATATCTAGCCAGATTTGCACACTATTTGATTGATCGCACTGACCCTAGTGTTTAAATAGGCTTGGTGCTGTATTGCATTTCATTCGTAAAAAGAATACGTAACTACACAAGGAGCAACTCAGCTTACTATCCATTTTACCCCCTCCGATCATAGTTGCTAATTATTGCTGATCACTCAAAGAACAAACTATATTAAGAATATTTTGCTTAAGCTGATTGCTACGGATATTAGTGAAGGCCTTCAACAAGGTTGCTGGTTCCATCTGTTCAGTAGAGCTGTAATCAGCTGAAGCAGAGTCGGCTGCCATAGATGACTGATCTTCATTCAGTCCGCGGAAGAAATAAGCCACATCTGTCTGTAAAAACTTTGCAAATTCAAATAACTTACTGCAACTAATACGATTCAGTCCCTTTTCATATTTCTGTATTTGTTGAAAGGTTAGGTTGACGTAATTCGCCAATTGATCTTGACTGATCTTAAGCATCAATCTGCGCTGACGGAGGCGTTTTCCGACATGCGCATCAACGTAATGAATGCTATCTTGTTTCTTTTTACTCATAGACAACTCTCAATATCAATTAAACTTCCCATAGTGGATATTTTATACAGCAGAGACCGCAATAAATACACGCATAACTTTTATGAAAAATGTATATATTGCAAAAAAAATAGGGCATTATTACTAATGAATGAACTATATGCAAACTATGTTGTTTTTCCATGTATTCATTCCTAGCATTTAGCCCAACTTTCCTATAATCTCATGTCTTTATATGTGCGCATTATCACATCAAATTCCTCTAAATGCAAGCTTGCACCACCAATTAAAAAACCATCAATTCCTTTGATATAAGAGAGCCATTTGATTTTACTTGCATCAACAGAACCACCATAAATAATTGCTTTTTTCGAATAAGCACCTAAATCTCCTACTATTATTTGCAACTCATCAGCATTAGGGACGATACCAGTACCTATGGCCCATATAGGTTCATAGGCGATCATGTCGCAATACTGCAAATTATCCATTTGTCTGCATAAATAAGACATAATAGCTTTTTTCCCCTTTTGTTTTATTTCGAGAGGTTCCCCTATACAAAGAATGGTTGTTATGCCCTGTTTCTTAGCCATACTTAGCTTGGATGCTATTATGTCGTCATTCTCCAGCCTACGCCTTTCTGAATGACCAACAATCACATGGCTGCAGCCAAGATCTCTTAGCATTCTACAGGTCACCTCACCCGTATGGGGACCATCACCATGTAGTGAGCAGTCTTGAGCTCCCAGTGCAAAGCCAGATCTCAGCGTATCAGTAAAATAGGGTAAATACGGGTATGGGGGACAAACAACTAAATCCACTCCAATCCAGTTATCTCTTGCTGCGATAATTTGCCTACAAAGCTCCTGATTACCGTTGGCTTTCCAATTGGCAATGATCATTAGGTGATACTCGCAACTATTATGATGCAGTGTAGGGAAATACATCATATTATCCTTACTTGCAACTACTAATTTTTAATATTACAATCCCCCCATAGTTTCTATTAGGTGAAAATACCATATGAAAAGCGGTGAAATGCTGGAAAAAAAGCGCCAACAATCTAGGCTTGGAGGTGGGCAAGATCGCATAGATAGGCAGCATGACCAAGGCAAACTAACTGCAAGAGAAAGGATAGAAGTGTTATTTGATACTGATTCTTTTGAGGAATTCGATGCCTTCGTTGAGCACCGCTGCAGTAATTTTGGAGTAGATAAGAATATTGTACCTGGTGATGGTATAATAACCGGATGTGGTGCAATAAATGGCCGCCTAATCTTTGTTTGCAGCCAAGACTTTACCGTGATGGGTGGATCGCTTGGTGAGATGCACGCACGCAAGGTGAACAAGGTGCAGGATATAGCGATGAAGGTTGGAGCACCCATGATATTCATCAATGATTCAGGAGGAGCCAGAATTCAGGAAGGGGTTGATGCCTTGGCAGGTTATGGCGAAATATTTCAGCGCAATGTTGACGCATCTGGTGTGATCCCTCAAATCTCTCTGATAATGGGACCTTGTGCTGGTGGGGCAGTTTATTCACCAGCCCTAACTGACTTCACGTTCATGATCCAAGGCACTTCCTATATGTACCTGACAGGACCAGATGTAGTTAAAACCGTTATGCATGAGGATGTCACTCATGAAAAGTTAGGGGGAGCGAGGATACATAGCACCAAAAGTGGTGTATGTGACCTTGCTTTTGATAACGATATATCATGCCTACAACAACTTCGTCGCTTTATCGACTTCTTGCCTTTATCAAACAGAGCGGCATTGCCGATTCGTAATACGCCGGATCCAGCCGATAGAGTCGAGATGTCTCTAAACAATTTAGTGCCGTCTAATCCAGCAAAACCGTATAATATGAAGCAATTAATAGAAAAAATCGTAGATGAAGGGGATTTTTTCGAACTTAAACCTGATTTTGCCAAAAATATAATCATTGGTTTTGCTCGCTTTGATGGAAGATCGGTTGGCATAGTAGCAAATCAACCAATGCACCTAGCCGGCTGCCTGGATATAGACGCTTCCCTTAAGGCTGCCCGCTTTATTCGCTTCTGTGACGCCTTCAATATACCAATACTAACACTTGTCGATGTTCCAGGGTTCATGCCAGGTACAGCTCAGGAGTATGGAGGGATTATAAAACACGGAGCAAAGCTCCTGTATTCCTATGCCGAAGCCACTGTGCCCAAGGTTACCTTGATAATTCGTAAAGCTTACGGAGGAGCTTATATAGTGATGAACTCAAAGCATTTACGCGGAGATCTAAATTATGCTTGGGCCAATACCGAGATCGCCGTGATGGGCGCGAAAGGTGCTGTAGCAGTCTTGTATAAAAATCAGGATCTTTCAATTGATCAGGTAGAAAGAAAAGTTGAAGAATATCAGGATAAATTCTCATCTCCACTAATAGCAGCATCTAGGGGTTATTTGGATAATATAACTAGACCGTATCACACTAGATGGCAAATATGCAAAGCCTTCTCACTATTGGAAAATAAAAAAGTAGAAAAGCCTTGGAAAAAGCACGACAATTTGCCATTATAAAATCTATAGGTGTAAACATAGATAAAAAAGATAGTTCATCATGCTATAAGGGATACAGGATTTATTAACAAGAGATGATAATGAACAAATTTAAATACAATGCTACCAAAGGTTAAGTCAGGTGACAGCAGAATAGGTAAAAGATGGGATCGGTATAATGAAAATGAAGGTGTAGGAGAATGAAGTTGGAAGAGATTAATGCCATACTTAAAGTGACGGAACTTCTGGAAAAATGAAAAAACCATATATACCAAAAAATGCATAACAATCAGAGAGGAGTAATGAATATGGACAAGAAAGATAAGGTAGATAATACCCATCAAATTGAGGAATATAGCAAAAATACAGAGAAATATAAGGTAGAAGAGTGTAAAAATACTACAGACTCTGGAGTGAATGCCGTAAATAATACGGGGGAATTTATAGCGTTTAGTGAGCCAACAACGATGCAAATGGAAAAAGCAAAGTTTGAAAAAGGTATCGGATTTGCTAGGCAAATCACAACAAGAGTTGGTGGATATGAAGTGAAATTCGGTGATGGTAGGATTGAGATGATCGAGGCCGAGGCTGCGTTTGAAGTTGCCTCAAAACTGAAGCAACAAGGAAATTGCGAACTGCTTTACATCAGGGCAAGAAAAATTTGATATACCGATTCCGTCTCTCTATATAGCATTTAAAAAAGTTGAAATTTAGCTTTCTATCATCTCGAATATTTACAACTGGATGGTCATATAGTTCGTTATCTCGTTTGATCTACAATCAATTTTTACGGGTTCATCTAAAGTTCAATAATCCCAATATTTTTATAGCTATTTGATATATTTTTGCTAGAACGTTCAAGATTTCCTCATCTGATTGAGTTATTATAACCGATATGACCAACTAGATAAGTCAAGCAAATGAATAAATATGCTATAAGTGCCTTTAGTAACATTATCGTGGCGTCGCCTTACATCTTAAGTCGGGATAACGCTAGTGGAGTGGCCAAAGCGACTGTGAAGGCTGCCATCTCTGGTGTAATTACAAGAGGTATTATCGGAGAGGAATGCGATGGCATATTGTCAGCGATGCATGAAATGGGTAAATTCAGTGGATGTATAGGCGCTGCGTTTCTAGGTATCGCTGCTGCTGTTAGTGCTGATAACAGTGCGTCAGTATTAGGTGGCGCTGCGGTCGGCGCTGCGGTCGGCGCTGTGGTGGGTTATGCGGTCGGAGCTGGTTTGGGCTTAGAGTTTGCAGTAGTAGATAACGGTATAATGCAGCCTTTACTTGGTGGTGATAATGCACCCTTCATTTGGGAATAGGAGTAGTACGCGTTAATAAGCTTGGGGGCAGCTTGCTGTGGTGTTGTAGTGGCGGCAACTTAAATTACTATATATGATATATTGCATGACTCGCTTTAGGCAAAACCATTGGAGAATTGATTCATCTGTCTCCTCTTCTTAAAAAACTCTACCAATAATATGTTCGCCTCTATTTCCCCTATGCCCCCGTACACCTCAATCTTGGTGTGACTATGGTTTAGGACTTTTGCTCCATTTTCAATAGCTCCACCCTTCATGTCATAGGCTCCAAAATACAATCGTCTTATCCTACTCCAAGCTAGAGCTTGAGCACACATAGCACAGGGCTCAAGGGTGACATATATATCGCAATCAACCAAATGGGTGGTGTTCAGAGCTGCTGCAGCCGCTCGAATTGCTACAATTTCAGCATGGGCAGTTGGATCACAGGTCGTACGTACAAGATTATGAGCACTTGCTATCACTTTACCTTTTTGTACTATTACAGCTCCAACTGGTACCTCATTTTCCGGGCTGTGTTTGTTATCTTGAGTCTCGCTATGTGCTGTCCTCGCCATATCTAAGGCATTTTTCATAAAACAAATGAACATGTGTTTGCTAAAATATCCGCCAAAATGTTTGCTAAATAACTGATGCTCGATTAGAAGGATACTAGTACTTAATCTGCTATATGTTTAATCGTATGGAACCTAATGTAAATAGCAATATAAGCCGAGAACGGCTAGCAGAAATAGAAGAAATAGCTGGTCAAAGTAATACGACAAAGAGACCAACGGTTCAATCACTAGAGGAGATACTGTATCAGCCGATTCCAGTTCTTGATCATGGTTTCATAAGGATCATAGATTACATGGGTGATGATAGTGCAATAGTTCAAGCTGCGAGGGTTTCATACGGTAAAGGTACTAAGAAAATTAATGAGGATAAGGGGCTTATCCATTATCTCATGAGACATTCTCATACTACTCCATTTGAAATGTGTGAGATTAAATTCCATATTAAACTGCCAATTTTCGTTGCGAGGCAGTGGATCCGCCATCGTACCGCTAACGTTAATGAATATTCTGCCCGCTATTCTATTCTTGATCGTGAATTTTATTTGCCTGCACCTGAGCATCTTGCTGCTCAATCAAGCAATAACAGGCAAGGGAGGGGCGACACGCTAGTGGGAGATGAGGCAGCAAGGGTTATGGATCTGCTCAAACATGATTCCCAGACCTGTTATAATCACTATCTTGAGATACTGAATATTGATGATGCAACTGGTGATGTTATTGATCCAAATAGATCTGGTTTAGCGCGAGAATTGGCTCGTATGAACTTAACCCTGAACTACTATACTCAATGGTATTGGAAGATAGACTTGCACAATCTCCTACATTTTTTGCGACTTCGCGCTGATAGCCATGCCCAATATGAAATTCGTATATACGCTGAAAAGATTCTCGACGTCTTGGCAAAATGGTTACCGATTACCCATGAGGCTTTTGTCAATTATCAGTTGAATGGAGTGCGTTTATCTGCTAGTGCATTGAATGCAATAAAGCTTATGATCAAGGGAGATAATGTTAGTCAGGAAAATTCTGGTATGTCAAAGAGGGAGTGGGGAGAGTTGATGGGGATACTATGCATATAATAGGAGCAGGATTAGCTGGATGTGAGGCGGCCTGGCAAGCATCAAAGCGTGGTATCAAGGTTATATTGCATGAGATGAGGCCGCTAAGAATGAGTCCAGCTCATGTTACTGAGCATTTTGCTGAACTTGTCTGTTCAAATTCTTTTCGTTCTGATGACGATAAAACAGCTATAGGGCTATTGCATGATGAAATGAGAAAGCTTGATTCCCTCATCATGAGGTGTGCAGATAAGCACAGAGTCCCAGCCGGATCAGCTCTAGCTGTTGATCGCGTTGAATTTGCAAAAGAAGTTGAGCATACGATACTTTCTCTGCCGAATGTAACAGTTATAAGAGGTGAGGTAACATCTATACCTGAGGACGACTTAGTCATTATTGCGACTGGCCCACTTACAAGTGACGCTTTATCACGTTTCATCAAGGAGGTTGTGGGAGGACAGGAGTATTTAGCGTTTTTTGACGCTATAGCTCCGATAATTTATTATGATAGCATAGATTTTAGCATAGCATGGAAGCAATCTCGCTATAATAAGGGTGATGGGGATGATTATATCAATCTACCAATGACCAGGGAGCAATATTATCAATTCGTTCAGGCTTTGATCATAGGGGAGAAAGGTGATTTCAAAGAATGGGAGAAGAATACCCCTTATTTTGATGGCTGTTTACCAATAGAAGTGATGGCTGAGAGAGGAGTTGAGACTCTGAGATATGGTCCAATGAAGCCGGTTGGATTGACCAATCCTAATTGCAGCGAAAAGCCTTATGCCGTTGTCCAGTTGCGTCGGGATAATAAGGAAGGGTCTCTATATAACATGGTAGGCTTTCAAACAAAGCTTAAGTATGGTGCACAAAAAGAGATTCTATCCAGTATACCTGGCCTGCATAATGCTGAATTTGCTCGCTTTGGTGGTATGCACAGAAACACATTCATCGCCAGTCCAGTTCTTCTTGATTCACATCTGCGTTTACGCACTGATCATCGTATAAGATTTGCTGGTCAAATTACAGGAGTTGAAGGTTATGTTGAGAGTGCTGCGATAGGCTTATTAGCGGGAGTTTTTGCTGTCCACGATTTAGGGCTAGGAGAATCTGGGATTGAAGGAGGGGAGAGTATTGATGATACAAGAGATTCAGACAGGCTAATACCTCCAAGAGAATCAGCTATTGGTTCTTTGCTGCATCATATTACCGAAGGTGCTGAGAAGCATTCATTCCAGCCAATGAATATCAACTTTGGGTTATTTCCAGCTCTCACTGGCAGACATATTGATCGTAAGGCTGTTTACTCTAGTAGAGCAAAGATTGCTATGGATAGTTGGTTGCATAGATTCATTTAATGCTTGGTATTCGGAAATTTGCATTTAATCAAAAATACGCTGACGGACAACATTAAATATTAGTAGAAGTATTAGTAGGAGTTGAAAAATTTGATATGCAGCAAAAACATACAGAGTGTTTTCTAAACTTAAAGCATTTAATTTCGCTAAGGCTTGTCCATTGCATTTGATGGATTAGGGTATATTCGCATAGATCACCGGAAAATGTCTTCATTCCTCTCATTGCCTTGATCGTGGCTTATCAGATCAATCCGAAAAAACCTTCTATTGAGAATTTTTACATGATAGTGAGCTATCGCGCTAGTGAATATGGGTGCTTATCCATGCTCGGGTTAACAGAATTGCTGATATCACAAATATGTGAAACAATACCATCCAGTTGATTGCAAGCGGGAAAGTTTAAATGGCTATAGTTACTAAAGAATACATAAAAAATCTCTTTCTTTTATTAGAGGAGGGCAAGAGTTCAGAGTTCTTTGATCACGTTGTGGAAAATGTAGAATGGCAGGTGGAAGGGACTCATCCTTTGGCTGGGATATACAAAAGCAAGTCAGAGTTTGTTAGTGCAACCTTTGACCGCTTAGGGAGGATTTTAAAGGAAGGGGTGGTGTTGAGAGTGCATAATATACTACTAGATGGATCAAGCGCTGCTATTGAGATGGTTGCTCTTTCTCACACTAACCATAATGTGCTGTTTGATAATCACTACTGTTGGGTTACCACGTTCAACGACAAGGGTGAAATAGTTCGGGTTAGGGCCTATCTTGACTCGGCTCTAGTTGCTGATGTCATAGTGACAGAAGAGCGTATTGTTGAGGAAGCCCGGCTTGCAAAGGTGCTTGAGGATATAAAGCATGAGGTGTGTTGAATGGGCGTGGAGCTGGATAGGGTGAAGATAATAAGCTTCTAGATGAAGTTGCTATAATAGTTATTCTATAAAAGTCACTTCAATCCCAGACTCCTGCACCAATATCTCCAGCATATCCCGTATCCATTCTTTACAATCTAGATCATTATTAAATGATCTATTTGTTATATTCGTAATCCATCGAAGTGGGAATTCGCTGGAATCGAGTATCGGGTATAATTGCGCTATGTTTTCTACAGCCTCTTCTAAAGCTTCTTCTTGTAGGTAGCGTGTTATCGTCTCTATATCTTGTTTGCTATTATAAGCATCTATTAAAAAGTATAGCAAGAAGCAAGACAGAGCTGGATATTGTTCATCTAACCTTTCTGCCTCTTCTATGTCGTAGTTTACAGGGTAAGAAGTAACAATTTTTAACTCATTATTGGCTGTTTTTTTTA
>CAIOSF010000188.1 GCA_903860855.1 uncultured Alphaproteobacteria bacterium
ATAGAATCGTAGAGCATTGACTCTCTCTCTTTGGCTTCCTCTGCACTTATCCTAACCAGGCGAAAGTTTGGTCCGACGTCATTAGTGAGGGCATAGAAGTAGCCATGATGGTGCACAACTTGGTAAATCTTACCTTGCTCACGTGCGACAATTTTATGCAATTTTCCCGCATTCTTATTTGGCAATTTATCAATGTCATGCTCATCATCTTGCTGGCAAGGATCTATTTGACGATAATAAACTTCACTTATGTCTTTGCTTTCAACATCTATAAATAGTAACTTCTCATCTGCTGATTTTCGTATATGAACCCCAAAAGTACTGTCTTGCCCATCAATATCTGGTTCAAAATATATAGTTTCGTCATAATCATGATGATGCCCCAGAGTATGAAACTTAACCTCTTTGGTTCGCCAATTTTGTGTTACTGATGTATAGAAGAATCCATCTGATATACCATTCCATACTATTGGCCCTATACTATTAGGTATTTCATCTTGTAGCATTGTGCCTGTTTGCAGGTTTTTTATGAGGATGGTATAGTGTTCATTGCCGTTATAATCCACACTATAGGCAATAAGCTTATCATCACGGCTTATTGCACTGGCACCCAAAGCGAAGTATTCTTTTCCATCACTTAGTTGGTTTTGATCAAGAGTGATCTCTTCAATACCAGTGTGAATATTTTTTCTAAAGCTAACCCAATATTGCTGACCATTCGTTATGCGAGTATAGTATTCATAGTCTCCATCTCTATAGGGTACAGTATAATCGTCTAGGGCTATGCGAGATTTGATCTCCTCAAATATGCTATTATTGAGCTCTGCATACTCAAACATAATACTAGCTGTATATTCATTTTCTGTTTCAAGGTAGTTGATAATTTCTTGATTCTGAATGCTTGGCCAGTCTTGATCTCTTAGCCAAGCATAAGGATCTATTATGATATCACCATGAACGGTAGAGGAGTGATTAATTTTAGCTGCTATTGGTGGGAAAATCGTATCGGTCATAGCTTTTCATTTGTGCTTATTTATATTGAGATCTTGTTCGTCATTAAGAGTAATGCTCAACCATTTGGAAGAAGTTGGAGGACGTGAACACTTGAAAGATCTTTTAAAGCTAAAATAACGAAATTTTCTAATAGCACAAACGAAAATATACATACTGATAAAGGAGAGAGAAGGGAAAGGATGTCGATCTCCCACACCTGACCGCCTTATGTTTGACCTATGCTATAACTTGGCATTCTATGCAATTGTGAATTCAGGCTGCGTAGGCCACTTGGAACCAGATATCCTTAGATACTAGGCCATCGTCATTTTCCTCGTGCATAACATGATACCCTTTAGAAGGGTCATAATCATACAAAGTTACATTATAACCGTGACCCCACCACAGATGGAGGTGCCACATCATCTATGGGAGGACTTAGAGGATCAGGAGGGGGAGGATTTTGTACAATAAACCCATCATTATCGACAAAGTTTATATATTGCTTATAAAGCTTCATGCCAATCAGAGGGTCTTCGTGCACTGAGAATTTTACTGCAACTGTATAAGAATTCTTATTTTCTGCAGGCATGGCACTAGGAATCGCAAAAAGTGGCAATATAACATCTTCTGTGTGTAGTTGGTCTCCTATAGCGCTTATTCTGGTATGCACGACATAAGTTGCATTGGGTTGGACGGTATGGAATAGAAAATCTAGATACTTTCCACTTGTATTCGTATATGCGTAGTAGGGGGCCGATACAACGATTGGTTCTCTGATTTTGTTATAAAAATTGAAAGCTAAATTTTGATTATCATCAGGGGCTATGGAGAACCCAGTTATCTTAAAATTTGCTAGCTCACCCGTTAGCAAGCGAAACTCATTCTCTTCATCCTCATAATCAGGAAGAGTGCTAGAATCGCTATGGTCAGCAAAATAATCAGAAGGATCATGAATGATACCACCATCACTATTCACTGTGCCAACCAGCACATTATGGTTGTTATAGAAGTTAATAGTTGTAGTTGAGTTATTAGCGATATAATTCACCTCAATATGTGACCTATCAAAACGATTAATGCTGATATTATAATCAGCAGCAAGCTGTATAAGGCTGCCATGAATATCATAGCGAGCGATAGTCATTTCGCCGCTACTTGATCTATTCAGTGTTATATGCGAATGATCACTTCCAATAATCGTAATATTCATCGGGCCATCGGCCTGAGTAATTTCAACAATGCTGGAACTATCAGGGTGATTGGTTTGAGAGATATTTGTTCCACCAGAATAAGTGGTATAACTCAAAGTGGTACCATCGGGACGAGAAGCTTTAATTGTGCCATCAGGATAGATGGTCTCAGTAGTAAGCAATTCACCATTAATGCCATAACTACTAGTAGTAACCGTGTCACGCATATCAGGTAAGCCGCTAGGAAACTCTGTCCGAACAACGCTTGATCCATCCGCGTGGGTAGTGGTATAGATTATTGAACCGTTAGTCAGATGTTGCTCGAAAATCATACTACCATCATGAGCAATAGGATTAGCTGTTGTACCGTTAGGATTGTCGGCGTTATTATAATGTACTATATCGCCATGATCAGGATCAACCACCCAAATATCACTTGAGGGCAGAACTACTCCTTGGTTGGAGGGTGTAGGGCGAACAACATATATATTACCCGTCGTTATATCTCCATATAGATAAGCCAGCTCCCAGTGGATATGATTGATGGCCTTTCACATAAAGGCCAGTAAGCGCTGACCGCTGTGCGTTCGATAGGACAGAAGCAGCTGATAAGATATATGATCCCATCGCCTCTATAATGGCGGGACTAATCACAAGTCCTGCTGAATTTTCAGAGATTATAGCATTAATTCCTTCGCCGGTAAGGTCAAGATCAGCACCATTCACCATCACCCGACCCGTTCCCTGATCATAATAAAAACCAACACTATTACCTGGTAGCATTTCTTATACTCCCCCACTTTTAAAAAATTAGTTAGTTGCTCTATACACAACAAACTAAGTCAAAAGCAAAAAAAATACGCTGTCAATAGCGCTTATCTAAAAATTTTGGGGGTGTTTACGTAGAACTATCGATTTTTTTGCTCCTACGTATTATGCAAACGCAATAGACTATAACAAGCTATCACAACAAAATACTGGTTGCGGGGGCAGGATTTGAACCTACGACCTTCAGGTTATGAGCCTGACGAGCTACCGGGCTGCTCCACCCCGCGATAAATGAACCGAGAACATCGGAAAACTAGACGATATCAGCTAAAAAATACTGACCGGTAGCGGCACTTTACATGAACTTGAAGATGCTGTCAACAATGATTCAAAAATTATATTATATCATGTTAATGACCTATATCTTATCCATTATAATGGGTTAATTTCGGCATTTATAAAATAATAAATTACATAATTTCATCAATCATCACGGCATCGTTCAGATCAGTGATACCAAGGTCACCAATTCCAGCTATCGCATCATTGCCAAGGATGATTGGGGCTTGAAAACAAACTATCCGATCAATCAACTTATCTCTGATCATTGAGGTAGCGATCTTCGATCCTCCTTCAACCAATAGATCATTGATCCCATATTTGTTTGCTAGAGTTCTAACAACATGATCTAGATCTAGACCTATTCTTGTTTTAAAATTCTGCTGCTTGTATCCGTTGCATGAGGCCCACTCCTCCACCATATCGCAATTTAATGGGCAATATTCAATTAACACACCTTCTTTCTCTAAAATTAATCTACGTGCGATAAAAGCATCATATTCTTCCCTTGAGTGGGAAGCGAGGCTGTGCTGCTCTTTCAATTGATCGACTCTATTGCAACAAAACACTATAGTGAGATATCTATCAGTTGAGGCGCAGATTTTGCTTGTTAGCGGTAGTCTCAGGTTTGTATCAATAATCACTCTGACGATTTTATGTGGTGCATCATTTTGATTTAACCTTTCCTGATTTGACGTATTGCCATCATATCGATTTTCCTCAACTCTACAATTTAGCATTGGATCATCGGCTAGGACCGTGCCTATACCAACTAGGATCGCATCATTTTGAGAGCGCATTATATGTCCTTTTTTTCTCTGTTCAGCACTGGTTATCCACTTACTTTGACCATCGCTTAAGGCAATTTTTCCATCTAGACTCATGGCTAATTTGAGCGTTGTATAAGGTCTGCCAATTGATATCTTGCTGATGAATCCTTTGATCGCGAACTGAGCTTTATCGTTGAGGTGGTTAGTTGCAACTTCTACTTCTACACCTCCTGCTCTTAGGCACTCTATGCCCTTACCGCTTACACGTGGATCAGGATCAATAGCTCCTATTACTACTCTTTTAATGCTATTTTTAATTATAGCTTGAACGCATGGTGGTGTTTTGCCGTGATGGCAACAGGGCTCTAAAGAGCAATATAGAGTAGCCCCCTCGGAGCGATTTTCAGCTTGAGACAGAGCCGCTACCTCAGCATGAGGCACTCCACCGTCTCCGGTGCGAGCTGAAGCGATTATATCTTGTTTTGAAAATAGTTTCGAAAGGTTTAATCTGGAATCTGGTATTGTGCTTAAATCAGTGGCTGTATCAACGGTAATAATACAGCCAACGCTAGGATTTGGCGCTGTTCGTCCTATACCAGATCTTGCGAGTTCAATAGCTTGTTCGAGAAAAATCCTATCTTGATGTTTCATGCTTCTCTTGCTTAATGAGGGAATATGACTTTCCTCGACTGCATCGAAGTTCTCCACATTCATGACATAAGTATTCTCGAATATATTGAATTTTATGGAGACAGAACCTGAACCAGAATAGTTTTTTATTACTAAATTGTTCTCCTTGCGTGTACTGAACCTTAAGCAAATACACCCAGAATTTTTTACATTTTGGGCATCTATAGCGCCAAACGCTATAAGATAGCAGCCCTGCCAATAATCCAAAAAATACACCAAGCATGCAATGCATCACTACGTCATCAAATAGATTAAAATCAATACTTAGATAGCGTAAATAAAGCATTCCTCCGCATATACTCATTAAAGCAGCGGCTACAGTTGATTTGATCAATATGGCGTTTCTGAGCTTACTTCCTATCAATAATTTATCATCAACAATTTCATATGGTTTGGCGTTTAAGCTAATAGTTTCGTCGTTCATTTTTTCCCGTCCACCTATCATAGGTCAATACTTCCATTTTGGATTCAATGTATGCTTATTATTTCATTATTGGCTAAGATCACCTTTGCAACTCTGGGCTTATAATCTTGTAAAATTGCAAGGGCTTGTATAGTAAAGTTATCCCGCATAGCATCGTCTATTTCTTGCTGGCATCTTGCTTTCTCTAATTCTACTAAGGAGAGAGCTGGTTGATCGCTGATCTCTATCGTCCATTCCCCTCCATATATTTCATTCAGACTCTTATTTACAAGATCATCTGGTAGTGAATCGGGGCCAAGATCAGCAAAACGTGATTTAGTTTTTTGTGTTTTATAAACAATCATATGACGGTATTCTCTACTTAAATCAATGATGCCTATATCTGAGCTAAGCCATTGATAGAGCAAGATATCGCCGTATTGAGCAGCAGTATTAAGCATTTTCCGTAGCTCATTGTGGAGTTGTGATATATCGGGACTGGCACTATCTACGCCTCTCAGTTGATTTGCTGGAGGTTTTGAGTCGGGAGTTTTATTGCCACTGAGGGCCTGGGCAAGTGCCTCTGGCGTTTCATAGGTTATCAGATGAGCGAGTTTGATCAGGGCTATTTCCAACGACATAAGCTCAGATGAGCTTGAGCGTAGGTCATCTGTCGCACTGATCATTGTCTGCCAGGCTCTTAGCAAGAAGGGCATCTTCAGGCTACTGTGCACTTTTAATATACTTCTAGCGCTCGCCGTCTGCTCTCCTTGCTCCAACCTTGAATTCATTTGCCCATGGTCAGTATCGCCACATATCTTTGCTGTGATCATATGATATATTTGTTCAAGAATGCCCTGGATGATCAAGCCTACATCGACACCATCTGCATATAGAGTGCGTACTGACTCTAGGGCTTCCTGGAGTTTTCCTTCAATTACCCTGCATATTATATCACGAAGCAAAGAATCTTCGGCAAAACCTATCATTTGTCGAATTGTGGAGGTTGTTAATATATTTCCTTCAGCGGACATGGCAATGGCTTGATCAAGCATAGATAATCCGTCCCTCACAGACCCATCAGCAGCCCTGACAATGATTTGCATAGCTTCGGTTTCAGCTGTATATTGTTCTTTTTGCAATATCTTATTATAATGATCAGCTAATTCATCATCCACCATTCTTCTTAAAGTGAATCTCTGGCAGCGAGAGATAATAGTGAGTGGTATTTTTCTGATCTCCGTGGTAGCAAAAATGAACTTTGCATGAGCTGGTGGTTCTTCTAGAGTTTTGAGTAAGGCGTTGAAGGCGCTGTTTGACAGCATATGCACCTCGTCTATGATGTAAACCTTGTACCTACCGTACACAGGACGATACTTCACATTCTCTATCAATTCCCTGATGTCCTGCACTCCTGTGTGGCTGGCAGCATCTATCTCTAAAACGTCTTGGTTATTTCCTTGAGCTATACTAATGCATTGTTGACATTGGGAGCAACTTTGAACAACCGGTTGATCAGATGATAAGCAGTTCAAAGATTTTGCTATGATTCTTGCAGTTGTAGTCTTGCCAATACCGCGAGTTCCTGTTAGAAGGATGGCATGAGGTAGGTGATTTAATATAATAGCATTACTCAGAGTTCTTATTAAGGCATCATGCCCTATTAGTTCTGAAAATGAAGAGGGTCTATATTTCCTCGCTAGGCCCTTGTAGCTCATAATATTAATCAAAAAGCAACTTAAGTAAAGTTAGCCGACATTATAGGCGTTTTTTTAGATGATACCAAGACCCATTTTGAGATATTGTCTCTTTCATTGTTGCTCACCTCTTGTTCTCCTTGCGTTAATTTTGAATGAATTAGTTATCATATGGATTTTGCTTCTCTATGCTCTCATTCATTGCATTTTATTTAATTTGGGAATCGGTATGATCACAAGACGTGCAAAACTATGGCATGGCATAAGCAAAGACAATATGGATTATAGGATCGACTGGATCCGCTTGGCTAGGTCACAAAAAATTGGTCCCATTACCTTCTTTGATTTATTGGCTATACATGGTCATCCGACCGAGGCATTAGCCATAGTACTTGAGTTGGCAAATAAAAATAATAGTTCTTTCTTTTCTCCATCTCGAAAGGAAATTGAAAATGAGATTAAAGAAGTTGATCGTATCGGTGCCAGCATTGTCCTCCCATATGATTTTAACTATCCGGAGATTTTATTGGCAATTCCTGATCCCCCTCTGGTATTAACAATCCGTGGTAAATTACTCAATTCCAAGCCATCTGGTTTTTCTGTTTGGCGGCCGGCTATAGCGATAGTTGGGGCGAGAAACGCCTCAGCCAATGGTTGTTATATAGCAAAAAGATTGGCGACTGACCTTGGTCGCTCTGGTTATAATATAGTATCAGGTCTCGCCCGAGGGATAGACGCTGCTGCTCATTCTGGCTCTATAGCAAGGGTACCATCGGGGTAATAGCAACTGGCATAGACCAAATTTATCCAAAAGAGAATACAAAGTTATATGAGCAGATGTATGAGAAGGGCATTATTGTAAGTGAATACCCAATCGGTCAGCCTCCCCTGACTCAGCATTTTCCTCAACGAAACCGCATCATCTCTGGTCTTGCTCTTGGTACAGTGGTGATAGAAGCAGCAGAACGATCCGGAACATTGATTACTGCTCGTTGTGCTTTGGAGCAGGGTAGGGGGATGTGTTTGCTGTGCCTGGCTCTCCTCTTGATCCTCGTTGTCGTGGTACCAATAAGTTGCTGAAGCAGGGGGCAGCTTTGATAGAATCAGCCGATGATATTGTGGAATTTTTAGGTAATGGTTACGATAATTCTGCAAATGGTAGATATGAAGGTGCAAGATATAAGACTGGGTATCAAATAAATGAACAGAATCAGCTTTTTGATGATGAGAATGACATAAGTGAATACTGCATTGATATCCTTGATGCTGGGAAGAAGCCTATTGGAGATTGTCAAGGAGGTTACGATAAAAAACGTGATGCTTGTGACCTCTCTGTCATTGATACGACCATTCATAAAGAAAAGATGCTCCGTCATTCTCCTGTAGATCTCGAAATCCTACAAGAAATGGGAGAAATGCCGACAAGAATATTTCGTACCATCATTGTGGAGCTTGAGCTTGAGGGTGTGACCGTGTGGTTTTGGTTGGGAGTGCCGTGTGATGATTACGTACTGATTGTTGTTGATCTTCAAGATATCCAATTATCAGCACGTAAATCAAACCGAAAACTAGATAGTCCATTGACCTCATCTTCGGTTCGTCTACTGCACACGGAAAGTGGTACAAATCTACACTTGCATTTGTGGAGGATTGGCTCTAGCCAGATTAATGCGCTCAGCAAACCCCAACGGCTCAATGTTAGCTTCTCTTTGTTGAATTTGCCCTGCTCCAGCCAATA
>CAIOSF010000189.1 GCA_903860855.1 uncultured Alphaproteobacteria bacterium
AATTTTTCACAAAACCACTAGAGCCACTTTTAATCGCATTTGTTTCACCTCTAGCTTTTTCTAATTGAGCAACGCGATCTTTTACGGAAGATCCAGGAGCCTCCTGATTTACATCTTGCTGTTGACTAGTAATATCTTGTGTAGGATGAGATATAATGGACTGCTTGATTGGATCACCTTGGTTCATTGCTTTGATAAATCCGCTCTTTTGAAGTAATTCCTCCATACGATTGACGTCCTTTGTTAATTTAGCATCGACTTCTGATGACCTTGGTACCTCCATGGCTTGTGATTTTACATATAAATTCCTATTATAGATTGTATTTATAATTATTAAAGTTGTATATATGGTTATTTCTGCTCTTTTAAGATGCATCTAAATAACCAAGCAGCATCTAGGCCTACAGTTGGGCAGTGAGTCACCATGAAATGAAGCGGGCAAGCAGGAAGCGAAGTCAAAGCGTCAGGTTAAAAGCAGGAACTGGTATCAAACGACTGCAAAACGACCAACCAATCCATCCAGACAAAAAGGCTTTTGAACAAAATTTGTATATGTATATCAAATAAAGAAAAATCAAATATAAGTAAAAATAATAGGGTGACCGGCTCTAAGACATTGCATAATTGCTATTATGGCCATTTGACCGTTTATGCATGTGAGCTCACATGGTATAATCCAGCAATACATGCTACAGTGCATCTCATTACCTATAGCTTTTCTGTTTATGCAACACATCGTTATTATTTTAGTTGGGCCACAATTAGGCGAAAACATAGGGGCAGCAGCCAGAATCATGAGTAATTTTGGCATGGATGAGCTGCGCATAGTGGCGCCCAGAGATCCATGGCCAAATGAAAAAGCAGTAGCTATGGCAGCAGGTGGCTCGCACGTCCTGGATAAGGCCCGTATTTATAGTGATATATACGGAGCAGTTGAAGACTTAAACTTTGTCTGTGCAACGACTGCAAATTTTCGCGATCTAGATAAGATAGTACTACTTCCTCGTAATGCAATGGAAGAGTGCTACTTACGTAGTGTCAACAGCCAAAGAATTGGTATAATGTTTGGGCGAGAAAATAGCGGTCTAACTAACAAGGAGGTGAATCTTGCAAATAAATTGATTGTAATTCCAACTAATAGCAAAAATAGATCACTAAATTTAGCCCAGGCCATAGCAATAGTTGCATATGAACTTATGATGATTCGCATGCAATATCGAAAGGGTATGAACATCGATTGGAGCATGAAGCAACCGAAGGCTGTCAGAAATGAAATAGAAGTATTATATAGCAGAGTCATGATGATGCTGGAAAATGGAGAGTTCTTCCCATTCCCAGAGAAAAAGCAGCAAATGTCGGATAAAGTCAGAAACATGCTACTTAAAATGGAATTAACTAGCAATGAGGTCAAAGTTCTGCACGGCATATTGAGGGTACTAGCCCATGACAGAACGAAGGAGGCAGCGAAAAAAGATGGAGAAGTAAAAAAAGATAGCGGCGGCCGAGATAGATAACTCAGTTATAGAAAACTATACAGCAACCGACCTAGTGGAATAATGGTCAAAAGATGGAACTGGTTATCATTCCTTAACCAAAAGGACTTCCAATATACTATTCATCGCATCCTCTTTTGAGAGAGCACGCATCTCACCATCTTCTCTGAACTTTATTTCAACAAGACCTTTTCCAACATTTTTAGTACCTACAACTATCTGGAATGGTATACCGATAAGATCAGCTCGAGCAAATTTGGCTCCTACTGTATCGGCCGTATCGTCATATAAGATATCTAGACCGATATCAGAGAGCTCTGAGTAAATCGATACAGCCACTGCATCACAATCCTCGTTCCCAACGTTTAGATTGAGGATAATACAATGGAATGGCGCCACTTCTATTGGCCATATGATACCACTATCATCATGATTTGCCTCAATGATAGCCCCAACTAGGCGAGAAATGCCTATACCATAACACCCCATATGAGGATGAATCAATTCACCATTTTTATTCTGTACCTTGACGGACATAGCTGAACTGTATTTTGTACCGAGGTAGAAAAGGTGCCCAACTTCTATTCCCTTACTTACACATAGTTCTTCAGCTGGAATCAACTGTTCAGTGGCATTATGTTTCTCTTCCTCCATTGCATAGAAATTCTCAAGATCATCCATATCAAACGCTTCATCTTCCAATGCCTCCAACAATCCACGTTCATAATATATCACACTCTCACCTGTTTCGGCTAAAACATGTATCTCATGACTATAATCACCACCAATTGATCCGGTATTTGCTCGCACTGGTATCGGTTGAAGACCCATACGATTAAAGGCATTCAGATAGGCAATTAACATATTCTCATAACTTTGGATAGAACTCTCTTCATCCATATCGAACGAGTAGGCGTCCTTCATCAAAAACTCCCTACCCCTCATAACGCCATAACGAGGCCTAATCTCATCACGGAACTTCCATTGGATTTGATATAGGTTTTTTGGCAAATCACGATAAGATTGTACGTTGTTTTTGAAGATATCGCATATAACCTCTTCTGCAGTTGGACTAAACAATAACTCGCAATCGTGCCTATCTTTCATCACCAACGTTTCAGTGCTTAAGTCACTCCCATCACCAAATCTGCCTGATTGCTTCCAAAGCGATGCTGGCTGAATACACGGCATTATAACCTCCTGCCCGTGAGCATCATCCATTTCCTGCCTTACTATGGCCTCGATTCTTTTAAGTACTTTCAAGCCTAATGGCAACCAACTATATATACCACTTGCCAAAGGCCTGATCATACCAGCACGCAACATCAATTGGTGAGAGATAATGCTAGCCTCTGCAGGAGTGTCTTTAAGCGTTGGAAGAAAGTACTGAGATAAGAACATCCTTCTATCCTCTATATCGAAAATATGTAAATAAAACAGATTATTAGTAACTGATAACAAATTACAAGTCAAATACCGAGTCTTGCTGATAAGTATCCTTATTTGGTTTCGAATTCCCAAGTTTAGATATGTAAAAAACATTAATTAGAGTCGTATGAATTCCTTCAATAGCTGACTATAAAAGAGCTTCTTTTATCGTGAAGAATGCAGATCTCTACACTAGAATGGAAAGAGTTATACTTGATATAAGTGTGACAAATTCACACAATGCTCATTTGAATACATGTAATAATAGAGCAAATGTAGCAATTTTATTTCTATACGATAATTTTATGTGCGATCTAATATGGGTAATCCATTGAAAAAATTGAAACTTAATCTCATATACAAGCTTAATACTTATTAAACTTCCCTCAAACAAGACTATATTAGCATCTCGGCTTATCTATATAGATGCAACCGATGTTATAAATGAATACATACATAAAATGGTACTTATAACCAGCTTAATGTCATTCATCGCTGGCAGAAAGCTTGCTAGCTTGGTCTTCTGCGATCAATCTATCGATAAACTCATCGATCCCTCCTTCGCTGATGACCCCTTCAAGAGAGTGAGCTGTGAGATTAATTCTATGATCTGTCACTCTACTTTGAGGATAGTTGTAGGTGCGAATTCTCTCTGATCTATCGCCGCTTCCTACTTGCCCCCTTCTGATTGCAGACCTTTCTTCATTTTTCTTATTGCGCTCTGCTTCGTATATACGTGATCTGAGGATCTTCATTGCCTTTGCTTTGTTTTTATGTTGGGACTTTTCGTCCTGTACACACACAACAACTCCAGTTGGGATATGAGTAATGCGAACGGCGCTGTCAGTGGTATTAACATGCTGCCCTCCAGCCCCACTTGAACGATAAACATCTATCCTCAAATCTCCCTCATCGATAGCTATATCAACTTCCTCAGCTTCTGGCAAGACAGCAACGGTAGCGGCTGACGTATGTATTCTGCCACTTGATTCAGTTTCTGGTACTCTTTGCACCCTATGAACCCCAGATTCAAATTTAAGCCGAGCAAACACCCCCTTGCCGCTAATGCATGCCGAAGCCTCCTTATAACCATCAAGACCAGTCTCATTCATCGATAAGATCTCAAATTTCCAATTATGACGTTCGGCATAACGCCTATACATACGAAACAAAACAGCAGCAAACAGGGCGGCCTCCTCCCCTCCCGTCCCGGCTCTAACCTCAAGAATGGCTCCCTTTTCATCATCCACATCCTTGGGCAGCATGATGATCTTCAGCTCTGCATCCAGCCTCTCAACGTCATCATTCACAATCTTGATTTCCTCTGCTACGAGTTCCTTCATATCGGAATCATCTGACTGTGCGATCATCTTTTTAAGTTCATCCAAGCTATCGATTTTCTTGCGATAGACCATAGACAACTCTGCTATTTCTCTGATCTCAGCCTGTTCCTTTGAGAGTTTCACGAATTCACTTGAACTTAAGCCAGGTGAGGATAAGCGCCCCTCAAGTGATAGATACTTTTCAATAATACGATCGATTTTTTCAATAAACGACACTAATGGAGTACAGATAATTTTTTGATCATGGTATTGTATACTAATACACGAATGCATTCAATATCAGAGCGAGGAAAGCGAGCACTAAACACCTCTTCGCGCATTTTAGGACCAAGAAATAAGCCCAGGACGATGGTGCCGTGGTTTTGGGGTGATTAACAGATGCTTACAATTAGGGCCTGTCATCAATTAGACCAGCAAGATAGAAGAAGCTACTAAATAGATAGGACCCAGAAGACTTCTGGTAGTTCTTACTATAGCGTGTTGTAATGGCTCTATATTGCCTGAGTTTGGCGAAAAAAGTTTTCAATGAGATGCCTAGCTTTGTAGAGCTCTTTATCATAATCATGAATTTTCAATTTATTAGCTCTGGATGACATGACCGCAACTCATCCTTTTGTTTGTAATTTTGACTTCGCTAAGGCTTGTCTATTTCATTTCTAATTACACGATCATCGACATCATAAGCCCTGTCCGCGAGCAGAGCCCCAGTATTTATTTGGTCGAGCAGAACATCTGCAGATTCCCCTATGCAGCGTGCGCAAGCTAGATCATGATCTAGTCCTGGTGTAAGATAAAATCCAGTTGGATTGCCTAAAGCATCGCATATTGCATGGATTTTTGTGCTTAAACCTCCTGAGCTTCTCCCTATGACATGATGATCACTTGGCTCTTTTTTTAGCGCCAGAGCTATGTTGGCGAGCTCTAACTATGGTTGAGCCAATCATGGCATATTCATTATCAGCATCCATGGCTAATACCTAGAATATCCTCTTCCATACTCCGTTTTTACTCCATCTCATATGACGCAAATGCACAATCCTCAAGTCATCAAAACGTACCGGAAGATCTCGTCGACCACGACTTTTTCGTGTCTAATAGTAGCTTTGGTTACCCCCTCTACCATCTCGTCCACCAAATACAGCATGGTATTCATTACTGAACGGATGATTCGGATCTTGGGATATTCTTCCACCAAGAGCAACACCTCCACCCAAAGTCAATCCTTTGTCGAAGTCGTATATATGTTTAACAAATAACTCTCAGACATTCAGTACAAGGTTGCCAAGATCAGTTAATTCGCCAGTTTCATGATCAACATCGGCATTAGCTATCATGGCACCGTTCAAGTACAAGGCTCGAGCCACGAAGAGCTCAGCACTCTCACGTCCGACTAATTGGGTTAGATTCCGAATCATGTTCGTCTCGCTAGACATCACCTCGCCATGGAGTTCGTTTATCGCATTCTGCAAGCAGTTCGTTATTTGGGTCGGATTGAGGCCGCTACTAACACTGAAACTACCACCAAACTCCTCAGCTATATCCTGGACAGATGTCAGCAAAAGCTCACCAAAGCTGGCTTGCAGTGACCTTGCGCTGATCGAAGCACCTTCTATTATTGCTTTGCCACTGATTTGCAGCTTCAGGTTGTTTTTCACATAGATATCAGCCTGGTATGGAACCGACTCGCTTTTGCTCAAGCCACCAGCTCCCACACCGATATTCGGCTGAATCGTGCCTGGGATTGGGATCCGAATATCGAATAGCTTGCTATTACTATCGTATAGTCTTGTGCTAGATCCAGATGACACTTCTAGGGTATCAGTTTCGAAATAGGCGTCATAGGCGGAAATCTGGGCTGAGCGTAACTTTAACGTTTCTCTTTCCGATATTATGACCTCGGCCTTGATCGTTGTTGGAACGACTTGTCGGCTTGAGTAGCTCTCGTGAAATTCGTCATGACTCTGGAACTAGAAGCATCGGGTGAAGAGCTGGGGATATGATCCCCCAGACCAGCCGTTATTGGGATATTCAAAGGGACCAGTCCCTTCGATTCTGTTCCCGTCCCCATGACTTCCTTCCCCACTTCCTCCATCCCTGCCGCTACCCATGGCGCTGATCATTGAGCTATAGACGGAAAGCCCGGCGAATCCAGTGTTTATCCAGCCTTCCGGCCTAGTGAGCTTACTGCCCGAGGTGAAATCTGCTAGGTTTTTGACCCTACCATACATATTGCCCGAGGCGCTCTGAAAATCCATCTTTATGCCGGCTTCTGTGTGGATTACGTGGGTCGATCCTGTGATGCTATCGTAAGCCTCTCCAAAGGTTATGGTGTTTGCATGGATATAAAACTTTTTCGGAGAGATGGCAGCTCCAGGGGCTACAAATGTACCTGCCTCAACTGAGAAAATATTAGCATTAACAAGGGGTTTGACACTAGCTTCGCTATGATCTTCTTTATTCTCCTTATGAACGATCAGGCCGAATGATGCGCTTCATTCGCTCAAGTTAACCTGAGATCCCAGGCCAAGGCCCGCCGGATCAACTATATTATAGCTTTATGCCATATTCAGTGCAGCTTTAAGTATAACGCTCTTGGGGGATTTGAGGATTATGTCGCCATTGCTATCTAGCGTACTAGCGAGAAGATGGAGCCCCTCCACCTCCATAGCCATAGAACTGATCAGCTATTGCATCACCATCACCCCTCATATGAATAATGGTCGGAAGGAGATCACCTTACCTTGATCCACTAAATAATTCGCTCTTTTTCCAGAGATAATGCTTCTTGCTCCACTGATCATGGATGATGATATTATGAGCTGGTAATATATGAACGCAAGACATTGTATCGAGGGCTTCAATCTTCCCACCGTTTGAAATTATATTGGCTCCATAGAAGATCGTATGGCCGAATGATGTCATCAAAAGCGGGCCATTGGTCTCTATCTCAACTCCCACAGGTATTTTATTCTCGTCATGGAGATGATAAGTTTTATCGCTAACAAGATTGCCTTTTGTATAATCAATCGTATATGAGATCGAATTATAGACGGAATCTAAGATGGTTGCGCCATTTGACTTCACCTTTGACTTGCGTCCATTCCATGTGGGCTTGTCTATTTCACGAGTCAATACGAACACCCCCCACCCCTGCCTTCAGCCTGGTGGCGGCCAGATAATTACCACTTACACCTTTGATCCATATACCCTCCTGCGAGGTTAACGTAGTAATCTCATGCATGACTTTGACCCATCCTTCCTGGCCTTTACTCCAGTAATGGCGGATTTTCGCGTAACTCGTTGTTAGTACTATATAATGTTTTGTTTCCAGCATCTATTTCTATATATTTTGCTATTATCTCGCCCTAAATACTGATTGATGCACCAGCACGAACCTTGATAACTCCCTCTCCCTTTATTTTCGGAGCATTGAGAGGAACCGTCTCAGTAAAAATACATCATCCTGCCTCTTGTATTATCGCAGCAATCAAAGCTGGCATCATAACATTATGATCAGCTATTAATTCGAGAGATGATTCTTTCTCCGGCCTGATCTTACCAGCTTGATAGACGTTGCTTGCCTTAAGAAGGCACTCACCTATTGCAACAACTAGCCCGCTATTGAAAACATCGTTTGTAGTCGTTAGGGTGGCGTTCTGTAAGATTATCGTGGCCCCATGATAGCTAATATCAAATATAGATTGAGATAAATACAATGTTAATGACCAAACGGCTACACCTTTCAAATCACTCACTATTGGCTATAATATCGGAGATTTTAGGCTGTTGACCTGGAATTTAGAGAGCCATTGTCCCGGTATTAATCCCAATTCGTCCTTTGCTGGTAGAGCGTTATGCAAAAGAATGTTTAGCTCTTCGTACTTATCTCTTACATTATTATCTATATATAACCTTCCCGACTCAGATGAATACTACATCGTTAATGATTTCATGCTCGAAATGAGGTCTTCCCAATATCATGAGCATCTTGTCCCAATTACAACTTAAAAGAGCCAAAAGATCAGCGGTTCCCTTATTATTTACTGTCCTCGAGAAACTTATCCTCAAAAAGGTATTCAATCGCTCCACCAGTTGAATTGGTAGCTGAAGAAACGACAGAAGAAGCAAAGGAAGAAAAGTCGGCAGAAAGTAAGGTTAAGGTTAGAGATGAAGTTGTAGAGGCTAAGGTTGGAGATACCCATAATGGTTCCTGAAACACCTCCAAACCACCTAATAATGCCGGGTCTGTGGATGCTATCCCCAGTTCTTTACTTCCATCATTTCCTCCTACCATCCATCCTGCTAATCCAGCAATTCTTGGGTTTACAGTGTAGAGACATGGGTTGAATTTCCTGCCAGCATAAGCAAGAGGCGGTGCTATCAAGTTATTTTGCTGAGATGCCGACCTCATATCGACCAGATAACCAGTCGCGCTTAGCCAACTTATAAATTGTATTAGTGCATTGCCATGATCGGCCGCAGTTGCTGAAGGACCACCGCTCACCTCGTAATTTATAGCACCACTCCCCTGAAACATCTTGCTGATTTGCTGCTTACTCCCCATATTACCGAAACTTGATATCCATATGTTTGTCAGATTTTCTCCCTTGAAATCGTCGCTGTCCGCTGGGTGTATCGCCGAAGGGAACTCATAGGCTCACCTTCGATATTGTTATCTCAGCTCGACAGAGATCAGTTCCACTCTTGCTATAGTAAGCAGCAGCATACATCCCCAACCTAACGTTCCAATTACGAAAAGCCATATTGCTGAGGCCATATTTATTTACACCTATCTCGATTCTGGGATACCTGTATATCTCGCCATCTTTCCCTATTATCTACCTTCTTCTCATCCCCACTTCCCCCTCCTTTAAAATCATAGTCAGTTAGAAGGCCAAAATCCCAAGCATCTTCCAGTGTCGCGAATACAGTGTTATCAGGATGTTTACAATCATTACGCGAGACTCCCCAGCTTATGTAATGTCCTATATTACGCAACTTTAGCGAGATATTGGTCAATTTGGGTTTATGAATAAAGTTTACCGAACCATAGATTGCCACTAGGCTATTCTCAGCCCACCAAAAATCGCCAGATACCTCACTATTCATCACGTCAACCACAAACATAGCTGGGAGAAGATTGACACTCTGACTCTTCTGATCACATGTGTAATAGGTGTCAAAATCCAGGTAATATGGGTACAAATCCCCAACCTCGTATTTGCTATCCCAGTCATCCCTATCGCAACCATATATCTTACTATCCTCAGTTCTCCTTAGGTCATAACAGGTCCTCTTGCGGCACATAACCTGGGTTTCAACCACTTGGCCATCATGTATTATATCAAGGTTACTGATATACAGCTTGGCATTGCCTCCAGATATAGTGACATGATCACCATAGGTCCAAAACCTCCTGAGCTTAGATCCTTGGGGCCAGTTATGCTTGTCCGGCCAGATAAGTCAAGACTGGCGTAACGATCAAGACATATCTCGCTCTTCACTACCATATCAGTATACTCTTTACCAGCGACCTTACCAGTGAGGTAGAGGTTGTCTAGGTCAAAATGGCCATTTCTATATCTAAATAATCCATAGTTGTGAAATAAATTCAACTGAAGATCAACATTACCTTCGCTGCTCAATATATCCACGGCTCTCTACATCACCTCCGGTCATGGCTAACTCGGCTTTAGCATGTATTGCGCCACCTTGGTCCACCTCTGTGCGATGGCTACTAATATTGATGATATCACCACCTAAAGAGCCTGAGACCACCATGTTGCCCTGACCACAGCTCGTTTATCTTCTGTCCTGTGACACCGCTCCCAGGTCTTATATATGTCCCTATATCCTTCTACTCCTCTGACCCCGTCTTGACATTACTCGATAATAACTCAAGCAATGGTCCGACCTTCAAAATATTGTCAACCCAAATCGATCCAGCGTAACCAGCGAATACTGGAGCATCCACCTCGCTTAGCTGAAGCACCCCCCCCCTCCTTACTGACTTCATAGTTGCAGTGATCTCTAGCGACATCGTAACCACTAACGCATGCCGTCACCGTGGTGAACCCTCGAAAACTCGCGTTCTTTATGCTGATTCCTCCTTTGGATGCAAAAACCAACCTAATAGGATTAGTTGTCTCAAATACCCCATTCAACTCTATGGACTCCTCGCCTAAGTCATATACAACCTCAGTTCTGCCTTCATATTCACCATAACTCCTCACTACTCCTGCTACTTTGCTGCTGCCGATCACCGCATTGGTGTCAAGAGCTCAGCCCTACGTATTGGATAAGGTCTCCGCCCCGCCTGTCGTAATGCAGCAATTCACCAACATCAGGCCATAACTCTCCGTCTATACTAACTATCCAATCATTGCAGCTACAGTATTCCGGCACTCCCTGCTTCCTCTATTCTCCACAATATTCTAGCTACTCAGTTAGGTTTAATCTCCGAGATACAGACCTAGCAACACGCCGAATCTCCGAAAGATTAACCAAATCATTCGCTATTTACGTGCAATCTACTCGGTCAATTACATTATGTCAACACCCTAAATGAGTATTATACAATTCAAAAATGAAGCACGAAAATCCGGCGCTAGATGATAGGAAGATAATATAGCTGTTGCATTCCGACTTTGAGATTGAGATTCTACAGAAATGACATAGACAAGTCGAAGACGAAGTCAAACTTACAAATAAAAGGATGAGTTGCGGTCATATCATCCTGAGCTAATAAATTGAAAATTCGTGATTATGATAAAGAGCTCTACAAAGCTAGGCATCTCATTGAAAACTTTTTTCGCCAAACTCAAGCAATATAGAGCTACCGCAACTCGCTATGGTAAAACGGCCAGAAGTCTTCTGGGTCCTATCTTATTTAGTAGCTTCTTCTATCTTACTGGCCTAATTGATGATAAGCCCTAATTCTACACACTTTTAATTGCTTTTATGTTTTATGAGTTCCCCATCCTTACCAATAATCATGGACAACATTAAATTCTCAAGCTCGTTAATACCCAAAAATGTACAGTCTATAACTATTGCATCTTCTGCCGGTACAAGTGGGGAGATTGCCCTCTCGGAATCCCTATCATCTCTCTGCTTAAGTTCACGCAGAATGTAATCATAGCTAATGTTAGTCGATTTTAACTGCAAAAACCTCCTATACGCCCTTACCTTGACACTGGCTTTAAGAAAAAATTTATGATCAGCCTCAGGAAAGATAACAGTACCCATATCCCTGCCATCTGTTACCAAGCTATCACCACATGGGCCATGGCGCACAAAACTACGTTGAACTTGCATCAAAGCTTCCCTCACGGCAGGGTCAGACCCTATAATTGAAGCCATTTGGGCTACTTCAGCTCCATCAAGCTTATTTTCAACCGATAGGCTAGCTATTAGATCGGGAGTGATTCTTTGACAAAGATCTAGGGCCAATTTAAAACGTTCAGATCTAAACTTAGCTATATCAGCTTCATCCTTGATATCGACACTGCTTTGTGGGTTGGTGCTATGACTTGTTTTACTATTTTCATATTGTGGCTCGCCGTCTTCTGGCCTCGAGCACAAAACCTCATGAGCCAGAGCCCTGTAGACATATCCGCTGTTCAGATATGGCAGGCCGATCTTTGTAGCCAATCCTTGAGCTATGGTGCCCTTCCCAGCGGCTGCCGGGCCATCAATGCATATGATCATGATCTACTCAAAATAGTTGAAAGCTAACTTACTCTTTGATCTAACACACAACCATACAAGTTACTTTAAGATGCTTGCTCCCCTCTTGCCTTAAGTTTCTTCAACTTATCAAGAGCCATATGCTTTTTAAGACGAGATAAATGATCTAGAAATACAATGCCATTACTATGATCTATCTCATGCTGGAGACAAACAGTTAAGAGGTTATTCGACTCAGCAAGCTGCATCCTTTCACCATTTTCATTAAGATAGCTCACAACCACTGAACTCGGTCTATAAACATCACCAAATACCTCAGGCAATGATAAGCAACCCTCCCTGTAACTAGCGGTATCGTCCGATCTTTCTATAACCTCAGCATTGACCAGATATAGCGGCTTACCTCTATGCAAAAACTGACTTTCATCCTCAGCATGATGATCTATATCTATGATTATGACCTTCTTCCTTACACCAACCTGAATGGCCGCTAGACCGATACCTTTATTATGACGGGTAGTAGCGAGCATATCGGCCATCAACAACCTAATGGAGTCATCCACCTCGTCTACAATATCAGACACTAGGTGCAGCAGAGGATCTGGCTCTATCACTAAAGGCAATACACAACCTTCCATAACGTCAACCTATTATTTCACTATTTACTGCCTTTATTTTTTGGCTTCTTGTCATAAGGCTGCACAGATGACCATATTCCACAACTTGCATGTCAAGCAGTGCAGCCATAACAGGCTAACCTTGCTTTGCTTTGAACTTAGGATTAACCTTATTAATCACATAAACCACTCCCTTGCGTTTTACGATCTTACAATTCTTGTCGCGCTTTTTTGCGCTTTTAAGAGAAGATAACACTTTCATTGATATACTAAAGTTCTTTTTCCAACTGTCCATTGTATCTATCTTTTTTGACAAAAACAATCACTATTTAGTTTTCCTATGGAAATCCTTGCTAGCTTCATTATCGGCCTCAAACATTATTATTTCAGCCCAGACCTTAGCCTTATCAGATTTAATGCCGATCTTATTATATCTTGAAATATCAATTCCATAATCATAATGAGCACGAGAACGACAAAAACATATAGCATTTAACTAATGCATTTCAAAAATGTTCGCGCATATCCCTCGTCATTGTATAGAACTTTATCCTTCTGGAGGCTATCCACTATAACTCCTGCAATCTTTTCTCTAATTTCATGTGATACTTTAAGTTGCTTCAGTCTTTCATCATCAATCACTAATTGTGATTTTTTGCAAACATGCTCAATGAATGATCTCAAAAATACGTCGCATAACTCATTTATTTGGTGAACTTTCTCAGAATTCTTACCACATAGCTCTCCCTTAGAATCAAGCTGCATTGCATTACCACATCTGCCAACTATGACTTGTTTCACATCATCTGAAAGTAGCTTCGCCACCTCTTCAGAACGCTTAATTCTTAGAGCATTCCTCGCTATCAGGGCTGGGATTCTCTCAATCTCAACCAAATCGACATTAATTTCACAGTGTTTATTGATGTCTCTCAACAACTTACCAATCTCTTTTTCTTGATCCATCTGATTTGCCAGGATCATTAGAAGATTTGCCGTACAGAGCTTGAGGCCTTCATAATCTTCATTATTACAATGACCGCGTAGCGAACTTATCGGGCTATTTGCTACGAATGCGCTGTGCATGGCTATATCTGTTATGATTGAGCCTTCTATTTTTAATTCCTCATTGAATTCTTGCGCTATCAGATTGGATCTATTCAAAGCCTCTTGAACAATATTGACATCGGATTTCATGCAGATAGTTGCCCATAAACGAGCATTCACCAAATCACCAACAGACATCGTTGTTGATTGTGACTTTAGTATGAGATCATTCATAGCAGCTTTGTCATGCTTTACCATGGCTGAGATAAATGGCATACCTACTTCAGAATAGCAATTATCTACAACTGACTGATATTTATGTATGAATGAATAAACGAATGCCTCCGGCACAAAGCGGATAGTTATTTCCTTTTTTTTCTCTTTTTCAATAGCACTAAGTGATACCTTTACTTTACGTACTAAGGGCGAGTTTTCTGGGCTTCTGCTCACTCTATCTGTTACTATCTGCTGTAGTCGCTCTAATAAAACACTGGCTATTTCAGCGTATTCTTTTTGTTCAACTTGTGATATGCGGGTTTGACTTATCATGCTGATTTTATAATCACTCATGATGGATTTCTGCATGACCATAAAAATAGTTTTGAAATAATCCGATTCAACATTCTCACTTTTTTTTCCTTAAAAACCAAAGGAATTACAATATCTTGATATTCATTGGTGACCACCATATCGAATAACATACTGGAGACGGATGGGTTTGTCTGGAGTGCATACTTCCCCCTCCATGCCTCTATCACATCATAACTTAAAGGAGCACCTATCTTCTTAGCAAAATAAGTTAACATCTCATTGGTCATACTCACATTACCACTTACATTTACCCAATACATTTTGTTTTCATATTGTATCAAAGCCAATCTAGCATTGTGATGAGGCCCGGTCTCAATTATCACTTTGACCAGCTTTGGTTTTGTTAATTCAGGATATTGCTCGCCGAATTCACTGAATTTACCTACTTTATATAAACTCTCTTTGCTTTGTTCTAACATAATTACCTACCTATTCGATAAATTATTTACAAGTCGAAGTTGTGGTAGGAACTAAGATAGTATTTTGAATTACAAAGCTCAACTAAAAGTTCAATATTAAAAGAACAAAAGATTGCAAGGGAAAGACTTCCAGGAGAAAATAACAAGAAGTAAAATGATCATGGTGGGTGGTAGTGGGCTCGAACCACCGACCTCTACGATGTCAACGTAGTGCTCTAACCAACTGAGCTAACCACCCATGCGATTCGTAATGAAGGAAATATAGATAGACTCTAAAAGAGATACTCTGAAGAGCTCAATGCAAATACTAAGATGACCTTAGTGCCCATACCTTATACGAAATCAACCCTCATAAAGCAAATACTATTTCATTTCAAACCTTTTTTGCACACATATTTTTGGAAAACTCATGCTAGAAACAAATAAAAATTTTGAAGGCTTGGCAAATAGCTGGGAAAACTTCAAACAAACACATGATCAACAAGAACTTGAGATCAAGACGAATGGCTCAGCCGATCCGATAAGATCAGCTTGAGAATTTGGGACAACTTATTGAGGGCTATCAAAAGCATATTTTAAAATTAGAAACAGCTTTGCACCGCCCACCAAGCCAACAAATTGGAACTGGAAAACAAATCAGTGTTCAGAGACAAGAAAGTAACTCATATGAGCAATCATTTATCGATTATTTGAGAACTGGCTCTGAAAGCAACTTACTAAATCTTGAAAAAAATCAGCTGGCTTAGGCAATAGAGTCGATGGCGGTTACGCTGTGACCACCAGGATACAACAAGAAGTTAACACAGCAATCTCTAGCCTCTGCCCCATCCGCCAGATGGCTAATTGCATAGAAGTATCAAGCGATAATCTTGAAATATTGCAAAATGAAGAAGAAGTATTCGCTGGTTGGTCGGAAAGTTCCATAGAAAAACTAGAAAGCCTGCCAGCAATTCAATTTCAAAAACGGATAATACCCGTACATGAAATTTATACTCAACCAAAAGCAACCCAAAAACTCCTCGATGATCCTCGCATTGACATAGAAAAATGGCTCTCAGATAAACTGGTTGAGGCATTTGCAATCAGAGAAAATGAAGCTTTCCTTCTGGGTGATGGCCAAGGGAAGCCTCATGGATTACTTAATAACGATCAAATATCAATTACATCAGGACAAATATCTGTTGAAAGCCTTTTAGGAGTATATTATGAACTTCCAGAGAAATTTATTGCGAATTCTTCTTTCCTTGTTGGAAGAGAAACAGTTCAACGGCTCAGAATGCTTAAAGAAACGAATACTGGTCGCTATTTGTGGCAGCCTGGTCTTAGCTTTGGCATGCCTGATACCTTACTAGGAAGTAAAGTTGTAGTTTCGAGCAATATGCCAAAACCTAATAAAGATGCCGTCACCATTGCCTTTGGTGATTTTAACAAAGGTTATCAAATCATAGATCGACAAAGTATTCATATATTATGCGATCCATTCACTCATAAACCTTTTGTGAAGTTTTATTCTACCAAAAGAGTGGGAGGAGCAGTTCTCAATCCCAATGCGCTAAGATTGCTAAAGCTGAATTCCTAAATTTTGAGCATCTGTACTCCCAACACATAGCTGAGCGAGCTTCAAGCCCCCATAAGAAGCTAGAGGTTCGCCAAGGCCACGGATATTAATAATATATGAACCTATCGCAACCCCACATAATCTTGGTAAACATAAACGTGACGAATAATACGATCAATCCATTAGCCCTTCCCTTGAAGTTAGCAAAGCATTTTCTCAGAATTGATCACGACGATGATAACGACCTTATAGTACAGCTAATAAAATCGGCAGAAGAAAAAATCAGAGCCTATACAAACAATGATCATGTTAATCATGATATTAGCCACAATGATGCGGCAAATAACGATGAAGTAAGAGATCAGGATAGAGATCAAAAAAAAGTAAAGAGCACAGAGACGATGATAGTGGACATCATGACTATGGTTATCCCTATATGAACAAAAAAAGATGGATTATTCGAAGCTTCTATCAGACCGCAAATACCGTTTATGAGACTCTAATGAAAC
>CAIOSF010000190.1 GCA_903860855.1 uncultured Alphaproteobacteria bacterium
CAGCAATGATCTCAGCGGCAGTCATCCAATACCACTCAGGGGCCTCTCGTACAGAAGCTACCACATTAACTAAGGTTTTTTCAATTTTACAATGAAACAGTGAGCAAAACACATGAGCTCCTGATGTATCAACAAAGCAACTAGTGGTGATATAGTTAATCTGATCTTCCAGGGTTAGACTAACCTCCTCTACAACCTCCCTCTTGACGGCTGCGCGAAGCACGTCATATCTCTCCGCTTCATCGCATACCTCAACCTTACCTCCAGGGAAAGCAAGAAGTCCACCAGCATGGACACCCATTGGCCTTTTGATAATTAAAAATCTATTGTCTTTCAATTCAATAGCGCACTCAACTACTTTTGTATATTGTTTCCCAATAACTTGTTGCATTTTTAAAACTCCCTTTACAGCGAATGATCAGTGAAGTATGGCAGGTTAAAACAGTTTGACAGAATAGTCCACTGATTTCCCCCATCTCAAAGTTCAAGTGTAGTATTGGTCATAAAGTTATCTAACTTAGGAGGTTGTCCCTGCACTAAACATTACCAGAATCAATCAACAATCTTTCCCTCAAGATTTATGCTGATAAATGCTATAAGAGCATATGACGACACCTGGCATGTATGGTAATATTCGGCTATAACACATGGTGATCACAATGATCATCACGACCACAGAGTAATTCCGCCTTAATAGCAAGTAAATTACCGAATTCAGTAAAGTTTTCCGAATATTCTCCAATCTTATAAATCTTATTGGCTCTCTCACTCTCAGGTCTAAGCTTATTGATGTTCTCAGTAGCTAATATATCAATCCCATACTTCTCAATATCAGTGAAAGCCTTTACAAGATTGGTTTGGCAGCGTTTTACATAAAAATTATCTCGGTCTGTGCCAGCTCCTATTTCACAGACATTTGACATCATGTTCTCGTAATAATTTCCAATATTACTGGAATTTCCAAGTTTATTCCTCAAGGTAGTCATATCTATCGGTAGATCTATTAGCGCATTCTTATTTACGATACCGGCTTTTAGATCATCTTTATCTTGGGCACTTATTTCAAAATAAGTGGGAGAAGATGGATAGCAAATAAGATTAGTTAGATAGGAATCTAATATGGATTTGGCACTGATTTTAGAAATGTCAATGTCATCCCTTCTTGCTATAGAGCTCCATATCCCGTTGTAATTTGCATCATTGGTATCTGTTACATTGTTTTTATTATATTCACCCAAAGCCAAAAACTTCGACCCAACGGGAAGGTATTTGATAGCTGGTACAATCCCTAGCTGACCGCGACATGAGCTTATAACAAAATCTATGGGATCAGAGTGAACCTGAACAAACTGCTCCAAAAATGTGCTAATATTGGTCCCTTTGCCAAGGCTTGGAGACAGCGACACGGCCATCTCATTATCAACTTGACCAAGCTTTTTTCCGTGCTGATCTATCAGATTTATCTCGCCACCATGAGCGTCAAGCATCAACATTTTGATTTTATAGTCGGGATGAGAATCCTTGTATTCCTTTACTCCCTTTATTACATCACCCAGAGCAAGATTGGTATTATACTTTTGATTAAAAAATACCACATTGAAACCCTTGTGGTGGAGAACGCTCACGGAGAATTGGTCTATATCATCTCCGTTTACTACAATCACCGTCTCTCTACTTTTAGGTGATAAAAACTCTTGATATAGCTTTTGGTCGACTACCTTAAACCCACTGGGTGTATCGTATCCTTCCCTCATGATAGTATGCGCAGATCCAATGCCGCAGGATTTCAACAAGTAGCTTAGTGAAAATCCATCCGAATCTTTGAATGTACTCCAATTTGTTGTGATAATACCATTTTTAATGGTATTAATCTCAGATGTAGAATAGTGTGGGAATTCATCTAAAACATGCCTCATTACTTCATTTCTGATAGCTATAGTACTTTTATTCACTATGGAAGATAGAATCAATCCTCGATCAGAATATTGCATAAATGATGCAGCTAATGGGAGCCCACTCTTATCATTCTGGGACAAAACAATTTTTGCATCCTCTAATGGTATTTTTGCAAGGATTCCTCCGCTGCCATATGTATAACCTTTATCATCTTGAAGCCCAATAGTCTTTGCCAGGAGATCATAAGTCATTTCCTTGAACGCTTTCTGCTTAGCTATATCGAGCTTATCCCAATCAAATAATGACATAGCGTTCAATGCCACAACATTAAAACTAACACGCCTGTAATTATCATACTTATATGAGTCTAGCAGATAATCGGCGACTAAATTTGAAGTGATTGTTCTATCAAGTCCGGAAAAAAGCTGAACATTTTTTTGAAATGCTCGATCTGTATTTTGAAAATTATCATAATTACCAAGCAATATTCCATGCAGGACATCGTAATTATACGAGGCACCTTGAATCAATGCCTTCATCAATAGATTCCTATCATTTTCGGGGACCTTGTTATCATACCATTTTTGCACGATGTAGAGCATCCCATGATCTTTTTTGAAAAAGAGATTATTTTTTTGGTCAGTTGACATATTATCCAGAATGCCACCATTGATAAGATCGGTGATAATCTTCGGATGGTGGATCGTCATGTATGAAGAACGATCAATGCCAGCTATATCAGTAGGGCGATTCATTATATCGCAGAATAAAGAACTATCTGTTGTGGCCAAGGTCTTCAAAAGTATGGCAATTTTGTCATTTGTAGACATTATTTTATCACCACTATCGCTATATCCCGTGGTCATCGTGGCCAAAATGTCTTTTTTATCTAGAAGGACATACCTCTTGTCCTCTGTATCCATGGAATCAAAGAATTTTGAGATTAGTACAGCTTTAAAGACATCGGGACGAAAGATAGCACCATATTCTATTAGGCTGACATCACGAAAAAGATTATCTGATAATATTGCCGCTTTTTGTTTGGAAGAAAGGTGAGTAGTTAGATCATTATCAAATAATAAGCTAATAGCTAAGCTCGATGTAGCGCTTGGCTTCACATCTTGAACCCCTCTGGTTATACTACCTTTTGCTGATAAAAAATCCAATTCATTGTTTGGTGCATAAGCCTGTCCGCTACTCTGTTCAGCATAGGCCATTGGTGCCCTCCAAAGATCCGATAGGTTATTTATATGACAGCCGAATATATTCATGTTTAGTATAAATGTCAAGCAAGCACTGCAAATTGTCAAATATAATACGAGGATAGACAAATAGTTATGATAATATTTTTTATATTTTTCATGTTGCAACATATTGAATATATGGTTATGAATAAATATCGTTTTGATAGCAATACCACTTATACTCATGATGCTAATATGATCAATAATAACTTAAATGTCTGCAGTATCCCCTCGTTAAAAACGCTAAACGATCTTAGGCAAATAGCGAGCAATTACAATTTTTGCAAACATCTTGTAATCATAGGCATGGGAGGAGCAATCCTCAACCCATCAGCTGTTTTATCTGCTTTACTTCCTTATGTTTGCAATGTCTCCGAAGAAAGCGCCAATGATAATATGCAATTGCCGGCTGTATATTTTACTCACTATATTGATGGTTATTATATAAAGCAAATA
>CAIOSF010000191.1 GCA_903860855.1 uncultured Alphaproteobacteria bacterium
CTGTAGTTCTGGAGCGTTCGGGCAATATCACGTTACTCTTAATGTTCATACTGCCATGCAAAAGGAATCCAGCGATTGTATAGAAGCTTTAGTGAACTTGGGAGAGCTATTTCCGGCCTTCTTGCTAAGCAAGCTAGAGCAATCTCACAAGCAAGAACAAGCTAGCTTGGAGCTGGCATGCGATGAGGTTGCTGCCTATTATTCCAATCTCGAGCTTATAGAACTATGTGTAGCACCACTGCTACTTCAAGGTATAGATAGGAGAATCTCGGCTAAAATCACGGCATTTCGCTATGGTTTTAAGGAGCACTATGCTATTAGCATCGATCATACTTTTGCATATAACCCCCTTGTTCCTATTGATTCTGATGGGCCTGGTGATGGTGATACAGCTGATGAGCGAATTGATTCAGTGCCTTATGATAGCATGATACCACTTGTGCGCGTTCATTCGTCATGCTTTACCGGTGATTTATTGCAGAGTCTAAGATGTGATTGTCATCCTCAGCTACACGCAGCCATAAACGAGATAGCTCTGCATCCAATGGGTGGATTCCTGATCTACCTTCAACAGGAGGGACGGGGTATTGGTTTAGTTAACAAGCTTCGTACCTACCATCTGCAGCAATATCTTGGTCTTGATACCTCTGAAGCCAATCGCTATCTAGGTCTGTCAGATGATGCTAGGGAATTCGGTTTGGCAGCTAAGATTCTCCAACATCTTGATGTTCATAGAATTATGCTGCTTAGTAATAACCCTAGTAAGATGGCAGAACTAGAAAAGAATGGTATAAATGTGGTGCGCTGCGTACCGCACGTCATGTTGAACACAGAGGAATTAGAGAGGTACTTCGCTGCAAAAGCTGAGAAATTCGGTCATAAAAATCTAGCCAATGCTAAGGGCGTTTAATTTGGCTATTGGTAGTCAATTGTATCATCAAGCGGATGACCCCAGTTTTGGGATAAGAGAATTGGTTTGCTGTATCTAGGGGTGTTGAAAATCTGTGCGCAAGGTAAGTTTATAAACAATCCAATACTTCAACTCACTTGAGGGTGTACTATGTGATCGACTTCAAGCTATGTTTGGTCCTCTCTCTCCTCCATTCACCTTAATTACAACATTTTTTAAATTATCCATAATACAATTCACGTCATATTCTTTGACGAACAATCTATTTTTCCCATCTGTGCCTACTCCTCCCTTCGCCCTAGTTTCTTCAAGTTTACTATTATATACGGTAAATGTGTTTATGAAATTCTCTGCGCATTTTTCAGTTATAGTATCAGCGCCTCCATCTGTTAATGTGAAAACAGGTTTCTTTGCTGCGTCCGCTTCGTCATGCTTAATGGATTTGTATCCCTTGTCGTAATACTTAGCGAAGGCCCTACCTGCAACCCCTACTATTTCCCATACAACTGCTTCTTTACGGAAGAAGTCATCACTACCTGCTGCAAGATCAATGTCTAATGCCTTTTTTACCTTGGCAAAATCGGCTACATCATGGATGACATTACCTGGTCCTGGAACTATAGTACCATTTCCTTTTTCATCTAGAGATCGTAGTGTTCCAACACCCACAACCACTGCCACTAAAGCAGCTATCGGTAATATCACTGGCATCGTAAGTCCAAGCACTGGTACGGATACCATGGTGCTGATGAGGCTGGTACTGCTTAGAGCAAGAATGGCAAGCTCGTACGCAACAGCAGCTGAGAGAGCTGGAGGGATAAGGGTCAAGGCTGTGCCGATGAGGCCGTAACCAGTGCCAACAAGAACTGCGGCGGTGGTACTACCTATATCTTTAATGGTGCCACCAAAGCCTGTTTTTAGCGTTTTAACTGATATTCCAATACCGTCAGGATGGGCGTAAGCCAAGATGGCCGCCATTTGAGGATTGAGTGTAAGAAAAAATGCCAGGTTGTCGATGGTATGATCTTTTTTAATTTCGAGGGTATTCAGTTGAATTTGAGGGGCATTTTGCCCCAATCTTGTTGCTTCTTCTTTTATAGCATCCAACACTCCAGCTAAAGCCCTTTTATGTTCCATAACATCTGTTGTGATGGTATTAGTTATCTTTATATAACCCTCACCTGCTAAATCTGGGAAAAGATCTTTTACCTTTGATCCGTCGCCCATTATATCAGTGATACCGCTGCTCCTAAGAGTACCTTCTCTATTATGAGTTAATTTTTCTATAAAAGAGAAAAAAGGACTTGATCTATCTGCATATATGTTTTTACAAATAGAGTTCAGTTCATCTTCTAAGGCTTTTCTGTTTTCTCTGCCTGCTTCCCCTACTATCTTGTTAAATTTACTATAGAAATCCAATTCTGCTTTGTATAGCGCAGTTAAAGCTGCCCCTGTGGTAGCTATATCGGATCTGTTATTTAAGGGTATGGACTCAATTTTGCCTATTCCTAGGTCGTTCATATAGTATGTTGCTAGATTTTTCAAAGAGGTCTTTATGTTTTCTTTGGCCTTATTATCCTTCTTCTCTTTTTGTAATATTATCTCTGCCTGGAGCTCACCCGTTCTGTGTTCTTTATAAGAAG
>CAIOSF010000192.1 GCA_903860855.1 uncultured Alphaproteobacteria bacterium
GTCTTCAACGGATAGCTGGCTTAATTTTTCTATAATATTAGATATAACCAGTATTTTATTGTCATCAATAGCCTTGTTTAATTTTTCGGCACTTGCTGGCTGATTCAATATCTTCAATGCCTGCGCTTCTAGGGTCTCAATATTTAAAATAGCGTTTTTCATTACCCTGTGTATGGACTTAAACATTGGCTTATCCATCTGGGCGGAGCTGGCGAACCATTTATTCTCTATCTTACATAATCGCAAGAACCACATCTGGCGATAAAATGATGCCGATAGGTTAGCGTATAATACTTTATCATCCTCTGTCATAATCTGGTGTGGTATTTGGGGCTTACAAGGATTCCCCCTGTAAGCCCCAATCCCTATTTACTTACCCGTTTGGCAGTTGCACTACATTTACCTTCACGTAGTAGTTTGCACCCGCACCACACTGGTCTAGCAGGTTCTCCAGAGGCTTGACCAGTGAGTCGGTTATCGTCTCATACTGAGCCTCAAATGAAGCCGCCACATCTGTAGAGATGTCGTAGCTACCCGTCCTGTTCATTCTTGGTGTAGTTCTTTCGCCTGTGAACTCCTTTACTGTGAAGCCGTTCTTGAGCTTACCTACGATGACGTGCTTACGTATTACGGTAGCTACATTCTCCTTAGCGGAGGATTCATTGAACGATGCGATTGTCGCCTCAAGGTCGCGGTTCTTCTGTTCGGCAAGGCGTAACGCTGCCTCTACATTTGAGTTTAGGGTGTTAGCATCCCGAAGCTCTCCGATGAGTCCATTTATCTTAGACTCATAATACTTTTTAGTATTTTCGCCGACTGCCGTCTTATTGGCGGTGGCTGGCTTCATGGTTTTTTTTGATGTTTGTTTTTTTGATGTAGACATTTTGTTGCGATTTTATTTGATTGTAATAATACGAATAATTCAGATAATGACAAATTTATTTTATCAAGTAAATTTACAGCTCACCGAGCAGCAGCATTTCCTTATCCCATGCGCCCAGTATTTGCCAATAGAACCCAAATGGGCTTTGTGCTAGCAGGATAGGGTCGCGCCTGTCGAATGCTTTCCTAAATTTATCTGGCTCAGCGATGACATAGAAGATAGGCTTCTTGCCGCATACACTTTCTGTGTGTTCGGTATATGCCTTCATGGTCTTTATCGCGTCATCAGGAAACTCAGGTATGAAGATGTCGGAGGTCTTCATCACAAGGTCGTACTTCTTTAGCAGGATGTCGATTTTCTCATCTGTCGTATTCTGGTATGACTCAAAAAATAAGCGATGTTCGGCATACTTCTTTCTGGCTTCCATACGCTCCAAGAGTGCATTGACCTCTCTCTTTGCATAGTGCTGAACTATGAGCTTACTCTTTTGTTTGAAGATGAGAATTTTTTCATCCAGACCAACCAGAGAGAATGGAGTCGGGATAGTCTCCAATTCTATCAGTGCATCTATCGGTTTTATCCTCACCTTGACAGAGTGACCTCCTCCTCCTCCTCCTCCCATTGCCGATGTAATAGATTTCGCGCCTATCCCTTTAAAGACAGTAAGCGTATTTAGTTAGTGAATTTAGTTATTTTTAAATACATAACTGAAAGGTGATATAAATTTCACTTTAAGTCTGCATGGAGGTAGTGGGAATATAGGAACATGGGTTGAATTATTTCTACCAAATGATTTGAATCAGGTATTCACAATAGAAGATAATGCGAGTATACAGATAAAACTTGATTGGGGTACTCCTGAAATGCAATACTTATTCAAATTAGACATTTCGGTGACGGTCTAAAAAAGCATATCCGACATAATCATTATGAATATATTTTGCGATACATCCCTTGCACATATGTTCTAACACATAGGTTAAGCGTTCAATGGTTAAAGTATTCTTGAAGACAGTTTTTTGGAAGTTGATTAAATGATTATCGTATAATTGCTTGGCAGACAGATGTATTTTTTGGGTGCGTGATGTATATCTATATAAATAAGCATTAGCGAAAGATGCTATCATTAAATCACTTGTACAATCAATTTCCATTTCCGTATTTTCGATTGTAGCGTTATCGCTTTGTGATACTTTATCCATAATCTTAATGTATTTTATGTATTTAAAAATTACTAAATTCACTAACCAAAGACGCCTACTGTCTTAACAGGGATAGGCGCGAAAAACATTATCTAATCCGCAAAATTAAAATTTATGAGCCACTTCCGCTTGAACATTTCCTGACCTATCCACACAGATGTGTCTACCAAGACA
>CAIOSF010000193.1 GCA_903860855.1 uncultured Alphaproteobacteria bacterium
GTCAGCACAAATGCTGTACCGAATGCACCAATTCTTGGAACAAAAACCATATCCACAAAACAGAATATTCTAGTTTCAGCAATGCCATCTGAAGCAATTTCCACTATGCCGGCCGGCGGATTACCAACCTCACTGAATACAAAATCCTCACAACAACTGGCAGCAGCATCATCAATAAAACCAACCATGATTCAGAGTGACAAATATTTAGCAGCCGGCAAAATTTCGGGGTCATTCGTAGATTCGGTAAAGCGCACAGGAGTGCCAAGCAATGTAGCGACTGAGATGGCAAAGGTATTGGGTTATGCTATCGATTTTCAGAGAGATCTAAGTAATAAAAGCCTATTTAAAGTCATCTATAGTGGCACTAAAGTTCTATATATCCACCTACACACTGGCAAAAAAAGTATGGATATATACCGCCATGAACTTTCTGATGGTAGCTCCAATTATTTCTATAAAGATGGCTCAGGAGTACGGAAATCTTTGATAAGAACCCCTGTACAGGGTGGTACGATAGGATCTGGTTACGGCATGAGGCATCATCCAGTTTTAGGATACTCAAAAATGCACCAAGGCCTTGACTATAAGGCAAAAAGAGGAACACCCGTCATCGCAGCCGGAGATGGGATCATTGATACCATAACTCAGCATCGCGGCTGGGGTAGATATGTCAAGATTCGACACAATGGTAAATATCATACTCTATACGCTCACCTTGATCGATTTGCAAAGAGCATCAAAGTTGGCAGCAAAGTTAAGCAAGGAGATGTTATAGGCTTTGTTGGTTGTTCTGGTATGGCAACAGGAGATCATCTACACTTTGAGCTACATGAAAATGGTCATCCTATAAACCCCAAGAAAGCAGTGAATTTCAATTCTAACACCCTAAGCCACCAACAACTCGCTGAATTTCAAAGTAAACAGAGTAAAATTGATGCATTATTGAATAAATACCAGTCAGTTATAGTAGCTAGCATAGACGGCTCAGGAAGATCTGGCTAAAAAGATCAAAAGGTGATTGTATCAGTATATCGTGATTGATTTAGTGGTATGACGGTAGCATATGACATACATGCCCTGTGGAATTAATAAAAAATTTCTCAGATACGCCAGACTGCTAGTTATAATAGCATTATTCACAGCTGTACTAGTAATATCCTGCAGTGAAGAGGGCGATAAAATCAGCTATTGCAGCACAAGTCTAGAACCAACAAGATCCGAAGCTGTTCTGTTGCAAGCATTAATACCAACTTTTGCTAAGCAATTTGGGTGTAATATTGGTAATAACTGTATATCAAAGTGGCATGATCGTAACAAGCAATCTATCAGTAGTAATGAGTTCCGCATTGCATGGGAGACTGCATGCGGTCCTGTAATCTCTAATCGGGCAGGCGACGATGGCTATGTATCAACCTTTGTCTGCGCAAAAGATGGGATAACAGGCACTTGCTGCTGGCCTCTTGGATTCGCTCGTGATAATAGATTTATGTTCTGTTCTGATAAATAATTAGCACCACAGATAAAAAGTGGCGAAACAACAGGTTATTTATTTACTGGCGATATAATGAACAGAACACTAGAGAACTTATTTCAAAATTACAGAAAGCCAAGTTTCAATTTTTTTAAGTTCTAGGTAATAGATGGAATCTATTTAATGAAGCAAATCTTTATATCTATGCGCACCATAATCTTCAAAATCTTTGAACGATATATCAAAATAGCACTTAGCAAATGGCTCTCCCTCCTTCGTAAAGTGCCACCATTCATATTCATACGGCATAAACCCAAACTTGAGCATTACAGATCTTAAAATCATTCGGTTTTTATGGGCAAGCTTATCAATACCATCCATAGCAACTACATAAGACTTAGGATCGAGGAGGTCAAAGTGCCCCCCCATGTACATACTACAATCATCTAATATTATGTATGTTTTTGAGGAAGTTA
>CAIOSF010000194.1 GCA_903860855.1 uncultured Alphaproteobacteria bacterium
CATTTGCTCATCGGAGATACGTGTTAGCTGGAAATTGCCATACTCTACTGCTGAGATTTCCTTGGTCAATCACTTTGTCAGAATATCATACAGATCGCTTATGCTTTTATACTCTTTTCTTATGTTGTCATCTGTAGAATTAGTTATCATTTTTCGTTATAAATATATCTATAGGTTGTCGTAATATATAAAATACCAAGTCAAATTTCAACCGGAAGCCATGGTAATGATGGCATAACTTGTTCAAAATTACATGTATAGTTAAAATTATATTAACAACCATGCATAGTATACTGAATAGAGTAATACCAGTTCCCGATTTTCACTACTGCCTCTTTGACTTTGCCCTTGGCTTGTCCATTACATGTGGTTTACCTCTTACAACAATGCTTCGTGACGGTATACTCCGCAAGGTCAAGGATGTATTCACTCATAATACCTATGTATTCGTAGTAGTTAAACTATCCGTCGCTCCTCGCTCATTGCATTATTTAAATTCGGAGACTGGTATTATTCCTGATTGACAGAAAAATCCATCCATGATACGTGTTGGCTCCGGTTGTCAACCTCTATGGATTTACATGGCTTACACCGGTTCTGTTGGTACTTTTATTGGTTCTGCTGCAATTAATTTGCTGGAGTTACTGCTAAGGTTTCTCGTATTTTATGCTATAGCATATCTCTTTAGTTCAAATCGTAAGCTCGTTTCATTTAAACTCCTATTGCTTGGTGTTTTTTGGCAGATTGTTTTTGCCATGATTCTTCTGAAGATTCCGGCCATTACTTTTATGTTTCAGAAGGTAAACGATGGACTTCAGGTTATAACCTCATCGACCGCTAAGGGAGTTGCCTTTTGTTTTGGTGGTCTTGCATCACCTCCTGCAAGCAGTGGATTGGGGTTTATTCTGGCTTTTCAAGGTTTTCCAGTACTAATCGTCATATCAGCTCTCAGTTCTCTTCTCATCTATTGGCGTATTCTGCCGACAATCATTAAGATTCTGTCTATATTCTATCGTAAGGCATTCTGTATAGGTGGAACTCTTGGTATAGCAGTGTCAGCCAACATGTTCACCGGTATGAGCGAGACCCCTCTCGTTATCAAGCCTTATCTTAGTAAGCTGAATCATAGCGAGTTATTCACTCTGATGGTATGCGGAACGTCTGGTATAGCAAGTTCTGTTATTGCTCTGTATAGCTCAATTGTTGGGGCTATAGTACCGAACGCTCTGTCCCACATTATAAGCGCAATTTTAATTAACATTCCAGCAGCTCTCACCTTAGCTCGTATTATGGTTCCGCCAACGGAGAAGGCTCATCTAACCGAAGGTGATGATATAGGTTTAGTTACAGCAAAGAGCACCCTTGATGCTATTTATACGGGGATTATGGATGGGGCCAAGGTGATCATAACGATAATAGCTATGATTATAGGTTTTATTTCTTTGGTTGATATAACCAATCAAATCCTAACGCTTCTGCCATCGGTAGAAGGTGAAGCTCTCTCTATGCAGCGTATGCTTGGATGGCTTATGTCACCAGTGGCCATGCTTATTGGAATTCCGTGGGAGGAAGCGAGAACTGCTGGGTCAATCATAGGAGCAAAAATTATTATGAATGAGGTGATCGGGTTTCAAGAGTTAGTCTCTTCAGCAGCAATCTTATCTGATTCAACTAAAATAATTATGATTTATGCCATCTGCGGATTCGCAAATCTTGGTAGCGTAGGCATTATGATCGGTATTTATGGAGCATTAGTCCCGGAACGTAGGCAAGAGGTTATATCATTGGGTATGAGATCTATACTTGCAGGTGCAATTGCGAATTGCTTGACCGCTACTTTGGTCGGGGTTGTATTAAGGATGTAGTGGTGGCCAATCCATTCTAACAGAAGGGCAAATAGATGAAAGAATAAAATTATATAAACTATATGGTTGACATGCCGATCTTCTCTAGGTAGTGTCGCGGCATTGATTGTATTATGCAATCTATACTTGTTTATGATTTTATTTTAACGTTTAATTAGTTAGGTTTATATATATGTACGATTTGCTTTATTTTGCTGCGATCACTACCATTGCCTACTGTGATGATTATGGTAGGCATGAGGAAGATTATGACAACGAATACTTTAATGATCGCGCTAATTTCAATAGTGATGGTAGCGATCGTTATGCTAATAATGATGGGAGCGAGCGCGATAGTGATTATGGTCACGATGTGGAGGATTTCCGTGATTATGATCATTATTAACTGTTTAGTCTTACTGAGAAGTGGTGAGGGTTTTTAGTGAAGAATCGAGAGCTACTAGACCAGCAATCTAGAATAAATTGCCAAGGAATTTTACCCTTTAACGATTTAAGTCGTTTAGCAAAATTGTAAGCCATCAGATGGGCATGAAGGTGTAGTCAAAGCGTCAGTAGCTGGCTCAGAAACTGGTATTACCAGCTGAACATTCTAACCAATGTAACTCCGGTAAAAAAGGCAACCATGCCAAGAAAAACACTCAAAAATACATAAAGCATAGCTTCTGCATATAGATGTTTTTCAAATAAAAGGCCAAATTCTAATGAAAAAGACGAAAAAGTTGTAAAACCACCTAGGAACCCTGGAATTAAGAAATGGCGGACAGCATCAGAAGGTGACCAATATATGGACATCATTTCAACTAAAAAGCCCATAGCAAAGCACCCTATGACATTGATGCAAAAAATTTGAAATGGCAATCCCACTATGCTATCAACAAATAATGAGCTCAAAAATACTCTTGTCACGGCCCCCAAGGCTCCCCCGGCCCCAGTGGCTAAGTAAAGTAACCACATTCTTGCTAATCTCAGTAAAAAAACACAGAGTTTGAGGGTATCATAGGTTATTTACAAAGACAATGGACCCCTTTCGATGTCTTATGGTGTCTTTCTGGCGATAAAATACTCAGCTAAGCCATAGGCATCGCTCACTATAAAATTGTAATGAGCGATGCCATCAGAAAAGATGTAAAAATTGAAATAATACTAAGAAAATTTAGCATAATCCTTTAGTACTATCCTAGACTTAATCTTTTCTTGCAGACAGACAAAGCCTTTCCATCCCTTGTCTTCTTTGCTTTTTCCCAATTGTTCTTCAAATTTCTTTATACGGTCTTCAAGTTCTTTCCTGAAATTCTTGTAATCCATGACAACAGACTTTACAAAGTCTTTCATATTCTCTGGGTAGGTTAAGAGCAGTGCATCCCCTTCTGATTTTTCAATTGTAATAGCTTTGGCGCTAGATAGCAGAGCAAGTTGATCTTTCGCTGTTTGTCTATCTAATAAAGTTGCCTTCACTCTATCGATTCCCAGTATATCTCTTTGTTCTTTTTTTAGTTTAATAGAATCTATGGCAAACTTTGTCATTTTTGCTAATACTATTTCGCTCTGCTTACTTTCTATTGATGTGTTGTATTTTACAGCATCATCGATCAAAGCATCTAGCTCTTTTGAAATAAAATCACCATTTTTAGGATTTTCTGCGCAAATGATTTTATGGCACTTCATTTGTTTGGAAATATCAAATATTCTCTTATCTAAGGTCTGGGAACTTTGTGTCGCTATTTTATCTGAAGATTCTATGCCATCTACCGCGTAGTTGGAGAATAATCTGATGGAAGTGATCTTAATATCTTGGTTTTTATTCATATCAGTCAAATAAGAGGCAAAGTTAACCACATGGTTAGCTCCAATCAGACAGAAAATCACCCCCCCATTCTTTAATGAGTTAGCATGCTCTAATGTATTGTGAGCCATAGTTTCCATTCTTGATTTTTCACGGATCATATAATAATCCTTGCTTGAGAGGATTTTCTGCACCTCAAGATCTCTTTCTTTACTAGACATTTCTATGCCAAAGGCAGGTATTTTTTTGGTCATCACCATCTCGAAAAGAGGGATTCCAGTACTAAAAGAGGCGTATTGCAGGAGTTGCTGTGTTGTGTGATGTACACTGTTATCAGGAAGACTTGGCATACAGTATCGTACACTACCTTCAAACCATCCCAAGTCTTTTAAAACAAAATGATCTCTGTGAAGGTCTGAGGATACTTTATTTTGCTTTATGAGCTTTTGCAAAAAACCATCTTGCTTTAAGAGCGAATGCTGCAAGAGAGCATTATTTACAAGCATCACATTTTGATTCCCACTTATAACCATCTCAGGCGTTTCATCGCAGCCTGACTCATGCAAGAAGATGGTAGGAATGCTAGCCTCATGCAGATCATTCAGGTATTTTGTTATAAACCATTTCGTTGCTGGATCTCTATGGAGCTCACCAATACATACGATGCTAACCTTTTTTTTCTCTATATTTTGCATGAAACTACACATTGTTAATAGAAATGGCAGTATATGAGCAAACAACGAGTGGAATAAGTAGCGATCAACAGCTATATATAAAGAAAGAGAGTAAAAATTGGGGTAATGCTAAAAATATAAAAACATTCTAGCTTGGGTTTGAATCAATAAAACATGACGGTATTCTCGGTAGGCTATAGGTTTGTGGTAGGAGCTGGGATTGTTATTGCACTCCTCTCCTGGTAAATCCAGTATTCGGTATTGGTTGGGCGATCTCAACAGCGGTTGCGGAGGCGTGGCGGCACTTTCTGGCCATGACAACTAGGACACCAATCATTATTGTTCCAGGGGTTAGCAATATCACGTTTTAGATTTACGTTTTTCCAAACTAAAATCCAAAAACAAAAATGGTTTTGTCGCTGATTTATAGTCCCAGTAATGACATTTGCTCATAAGGCTTATTTTTGCTATTATAAGATGCAATATAAGCGTATTGAGTTTTTTTATGAATGATGGGCAGGAAGTACAAAAACGCACCGACACTAAGAACATCTTCAATAATGGTGGTATATATCAGAAGGGTAAATGTGTTTTAACCTCTGCTGAGCTAAAAAAAATGGGGCAAGGATTACCGAGAGGAATGTATCGAATGAGACTAAAATAGGACAAATGCAGCAGGTTGTAGAAAAGTTATTTGGGCCAGCATGTGCAACTCAGGAAGAAAAGGACAAATTACGGGAAGGATCTCATGGTTTCGCTAAGGAACTCGTCCAGCTATCTACAATCACAGGGCTTGGCAGCAGCTCGTTCGTTGAACGGTTCCTTATTGCTATAACAAAGTTTGTTCAAAGTATGTGGAAGGAAAATCGTAATTTTCTGGGTAACATTAATGAGGATGATTTGCGGTTTGCTATGACCAGAGCGAAGACTCTGATGGCTGTTGACCAGACTGATTTTGCTCAAGATGTTAAGTTATTGGCCAATGTATTTGGGCTTAACCATAACCAGATGGTAGAGGGGTCGAAAATAGAAGTTGAGGGTCAATTCATGCCACGCTCTATCAAACAGATGGCGAGTGCCTTTGATAGTTTTATTGCGCAAAATAAGCAGGCGGCAAGTCCTGATGATAAAAAGATTGCGATTTTAGAAAAGATCAGTGAGTTATATAAAAGTGCTTCAGACAAATTGATTGAGGGCGAAAATAGATATATTAAATAAATCGACTGATCCCAAGGAATCTGCTGAGATATTGCGTAAGGCTAGAGATGCAAAACATTACGATATACTTACAAGCATGGATAAATTGAAGGCCGATGGTGGGGTGGTATACATACATCAGTCTTGGCAGGATAGTGGTCCCGATGGTTCATACTACAGGTATAGTTGTGACTCCATTCAAGCGGTGTGCAATATGATCAATATAAGGAAATCTTGATGATGATGGCGGCAAAAGAACTAGAAGTCGATACAAAAAATAATAGGGGTATTACCAGTAAGAGATCTGCATCTGGTAAAGCGAACGAAAACTGTGAGAAAATAAGGAATCATCTTGGTATGAATGAAGCGGAGATGAAGAGTGCTGTCCTTGAATACGATCCTAAGAGGGCTCAGGTTGTTGGGATAAGAGCTTAATCTTATGAGGGTGTCTAGTCACCCCATGCTTGTACTTCTTTTTCATAACGGAATATCCTATCTCCAATATATCGTTGCACTTCATTTTTGAAATCCAACAAAGATCTTGGTTTTGATCTAGTTGTAGTATAGATAAATGGTGAAGCTCATACCTAGATCCATTGTGAGATCACATATGTTTATTCAAGTAAGCGAAACACCAAACCCTCAAACGATGAAATTTATTCCTGGCGTTGTAGTGATGCCGAGTGGTAAAAGCGCTAGTTTCTCTAAGACCGATGAGGTCTCCTTCAAGAACTCCCCTCTGGCCAAAGCGTTATTGGAGATATCGGAAATAGAAGGAGTATTTTTTGGTGATACTTTTATATCGATAACTAAGATTGAAAAAGCAAGTTGGCTTCCTCTCAAAACCCTCGTAATTGCCCATATTATGGACTATTTGATGTCTGGCAAGGCTATATGGGTAGATATGCAAATTGATCAAACGCCTAGTGGTGATGTTATTAACTCGGTTAAAAAACCACATGAGAAACAGCAATCCCACCTTAGTGTGCCTCAAGATCAGATTACAGCTCAAATCATTGAGCTTATCGACACGAGAGTGAGACCGGCGGTGGCAGAAGATGGTGGTGATATAGAATTTGATAGCTTTGATAACGGTGTTGTCTATGTGCGCTTACGTGGAGCATGCTCTGGTTGTCCAAGCTCAGTTTATACTCTAAAAAATGGCATAGAGAATATGCTGAAATATTATGTACCTGAAGTGCAAGAGGTTAGGGAGGTTGGCGATTGATTGTAATTAACCATATATCAGTTTAAGCAATGCTGCCTTCTGCTCGTTACTGAGTGAAGAAGAGCCTTGGTTATATGGAGTGGAGACTGGTTCATGGTTTTGTTTTGTATTCTTCCATTGAATTAAGTGATTTGCATTGTCTATGTTTTTGAAGTTGCCGTTTGCAAAGTTTTCTTGCAGAAATCTATTATGCTTATCACCGACCTTGGGTGGGATATAAACATATAATTCCTTATTTGCTAGCATCATTTCTGAACACATTGAGACTGAGTCTCCCGTCGCTATGATTACATCAGAATCACGCAAGAAAGCTAGATAAGGATTTATGCTGAGCTCTGACCTATAAACATCATATATAATTGAATGATCTGTCATTTTATCCAACCATTGCTTGATGATCGGTATAAAACCAGGCGGCGTTCTGCGGCTATTAGTAAGCATAATACTTGGATTTACACCTGAGTTCTTTAGATTTTGGATAGCTCTCTCTATTGAGCCTAGCATAATAATTAGATCATCTTCACCAAAAGTGACAGATTTACTGCTTCCACCTACCAGCACGGCGATCCTAGGGTGGGGTAGGGAGTCGATTTCAGATAATGATGCGATCTCACTCCAATCGATGTATGATACGGCTCCATTGACATAAACCGTATGACAATCTGTACGAGGATTTTGCCAAGTTCTTGCGTTGGACTTGTCATCATGTTTTGGTAGAATTATGGCATCGAACTTAGAGAATGATAGATTGGGATGCATAATCTGTACGACTTTGCAGCCATATTTTCTCTTCATTGCCAAGGCAACCCTTGCTGATCTGCGACCAGATGAGATAACTAAGCTAGGCACTCTCTGGCATTTCATGACTTTGGCCCGGGAAGAGAGAGTGAGGCCAAGACATAGTAAGGGGATAAAATTAGGCAAATGGGCGAGGGGATTATAGGAGAGTGATATCTCTTCATATGGTATTTCAAGCAGTTTTGCTAGGCTTGTAGCCTGTTTACTGTTGCCAATGCGAGGATCCGTGAGGACTATCGCTAATTGCTCTGATCTTGATTGCATTTGCGTATTAGTGTAGACGTTACCTCACTGTACTACATATCTCGATAATTTTATCTCAAAATTATTATGAATATGTATAGTTTCTATAAACTAGGTATAATACCAGTTCCAGCTTTTAACTACTGCCGCTTTGACTTCGCTTTCAGCTTGTCCATTGCATTTGGAAACTGGTATAACTTACGTGGAGCTGAAAAAATTGAAATTTGGTTTCCTGTGATCCTGAGCTCGTTTAAAATATAATTTAGTATCGTGCCATCTTCCGAATTAAATAGCACAAAGAGCGATGCTCTTGATGATGGGCCGTGAATCCAATGGGATGATCTGATATATCAGATCTATAAAGAGCGTCATCATGAGGTATTGCCAAGCAACACAGTAATAGTTAATTCTGGAACTGGTATTATACTGGTAGCCATATGGTTACCTTAGCTCCTCCCAGTCTTTTGCTGGTCTTTAATGTTAGTTTGCCTCCATGAGCTGTAGCTATACTATTAGCTATTGCAAGGCCTAGACCATAGCTCGATGCATTGGTAGTTGTGTTGTGATTGCTCTTATGAGTTTTTGCTTGGGTTTGCTTATCGGAGTTGGCTGCCATCCCTGAGCTGAAAGGCATTATAGCTTGCTCTGGATTTGTGATACCTGGGCCATCATCTTCAACAGCTATTGCAATATACCCATCATGAAGCCTTGACCTCTTAAGGATTACTGAGATTTTGGATGAAGTAAATTTTTCTGCATTGTCTAGAATATTGGTCAAAGCCCTCTCTATTGCTAATGGGCGAATTTTGCATTGATAGGCCTCTACCTTCAAATCTTCATCCTCATCTTGCTTACGGTTTCCCTCACCATTATCGATTTTGTCGTAAAACGATATATTCTTATGTCGAGATCTTTCTATTGCCATCAGTACGAGTGCCTTGATGTTTATAAATGCCATCTCTTCATTTCCCTCTCCCTTTGCGAATTGAAGATAACTATCCAATAACCTCTCTATATCTTTGATATTGCGACTTATAACTTGATAAGCTTTTGCTTCTAAGTCCCCAGCCCCGTTGAGCTTCGTATTCTGCCCATAGTCAAGATTATCGCCACCACCTTCTGAAAGAGAAAGAATAAGCTTTATTCGTGTCAGTGGAGTTCTAATGTCATGAGATATGTGAGTTAGCATCTCCATTCTGGTGTTAACATAGTTATCTATTCTCATTTTCATCTGTATTATAGCCTTGCCAGTGGCACGAATCTCAAGAGCTCCAGATGGTGGTGTAATTTCTCCTAGATCCTCTCCTCTACCAAGCTTACCAGCCATATCTGTCAATGCTAATATTGATCGCAACTGCCCCCTCATGAATAGAATGGAGATGATCATCATCGCTGATGCTGACCCAACCACCCACAATACAAAGATATGGGTTGTTGGGCTCTGTACTCTTTTTTCACTGAAACTGATATTAATTGATGGGTTTTGCTCACCAGGAATTGATATGATGCAATGTATATCCCTATCATTTCGATATATTCTAAGTGGATACAATGATCTTTCTATGAGTTTTATTTCTATAATTTGTAATAATTCATCGTGATCATTTAGTTGTTGTTTATTGGTGGGATTCAATATGAAATCTGGCCTTACTAGTGATATCTCCATTCCTAGCGCCTTGGCTATTCTGGTTATTTTATTAAATTCACCGGTTGATAGTTCGTCGATTGATGTTGGTTTCGCGCTCTGCGAATCTGGTGCCTCGTCACGAAGCTTTGTCCGTGTTTGTCTATTATGGTAAAGATCCGAGGTGTCCTTATATTCATCTATCAAGGCTTCTATTTCTCCCGCCAGGGAATCGATCAGAGTTTTAGTGATTCTCTGCCAATGTCTTTGATAGAACACATAGACGGTGACTGATTGTAAAATTATCATCGGGATTAAGATCAAGAGAAAAAAACGAACGACGATAGAATTACTTTTTAACATCATGCAGAGTTCTTCGTATAGGTATCCCAGGCTTTCTGGAGTCTTTGTAGATTATGAAGCTTGGATGCTATGTCTTCCTGCCGGTCCATCGCGGCCTTCTGTAGTTCGGAAATCTCATATTTAAGTATTTCAATTTTTTGTTGGGCGTCATCTTTATAGGCATATGAATCCATCTCATATGCAATATCGGCAACATGCTGAGAAATTATTTCAAACTGTTGCTCTATATCATCGGCAAGATCTTGGTCAAGGCTAGTGATTCTTTTTTTGAGATGCAGAATGTGTCCGATACATCCATCCAATTCGTGGAGAAAGTTAGAAAAGGCCTCTTCGCTCACTGAAACACTCCCGGGAATACCTATTTTTGCTAATTATAATAGCGCCTCCATCTGAGTAGTCAATCTATGTGAGATGCTATGGTAGATTACTTGATATAGTTCGGCACCTATGCCGGAGTAGGGGGTGGCGTGCCCAGAGGACGAGCCTACGCTCAGCAAGAATCCAAGGTCAAATGGAATCCACTACAGTGACAGTTTTACTGCTAATCTAGCATACTGATCAGCCAGATCGTTATATTTGTTGCCGGAATGGCCCTTTACCCATTTCCAAGCGATATTGCGTCCATTTGTCAGGGCTAATAGTCTTTGCCAAAGGTCAACGTTTTTTACTTTGCCGCCATTCCAGCCGTTTTTTACCCAAGTTTTGATCCATTCAGTGATCCCTTTTTGTACATACACGCTATCTGTATATATGATAATGTTGGTGGTTGGTTCTGTCTCAATCAAGGCCATTATTGCTGCCATTAATTCCATTCTGTTATTTGTTGTATTGGCTTCGTGACCGCTTTTATATCTGATACCAAATTCTATACTCAACCCGGAAGTTGGTGTTGTAGCTACTGGTTCTGTGGTCACTTCATCATTTGGTACAAAAACTATAGCCCAGCCTCCAGGCCCGGGATTTCCTGAACAGGCTCCATCGCAATATATTTCCATATGATGATCA
>CAIOSF010000195.1 GCA_903860855.1 uncultured Alphaproteobacteria bacterium
CCAATAGTCCTTAGCTCGGCTTTAAGCTTTTTAAGCAAAACATCGTTAGGTAATTCAGCATTGCTAACAACGTGCATCGTTAAAATAGCATAGCTCTCAGTTAAAGACCAAGCATGAATATGGTGTATATCTATTAATCCGAAGTTGCCTATCAATAGGTTTCTAATTCTCTCATCATCGATATCGAGAGGTACTCCCTCAAGGAGTATATGGATCGAATCCTTAGTTATCGAAGTTGCTGTGCGCAGGAGTAGCATTGCAACGACAATGGATAAAATTGGATCAGCTAACATCCATCCGGTATATTTTATAATCAAAGCAGCGATTATAGCTCCTGCAAATCCCAATATATCACCAAGAATATGAAGTACTGCACTTCTCATGTTTAAGTTTTTATCATTTGAGGTGTTCAATATAAAAAATACAACAACATTCACAGCTACACCAGCCAGAGCAACAGGCAGCATGATGCTCCACTCAACCAGCTCATTCTGAGAAAATCTTCTTATTGCTTCGTATACTATTACGGCGGCAATCGCATATAATGCGACGCTGTTGATGAATGCTACTATAATCTCAAGTCGTTTGTAACCATATGATCTCTTAGAGTCAGCCGGTCTATTACCATATCGCAAAGAGAGATACGACAATAGAAGGGCGACAAAATCAGCTGACATATGACCAGCATCAGCCAAAAGGGCTAAGCTGTTTGCATAGAATCCGCCAATTGCTTCTATGATGGTGAAGACGCCGACCAACACAGTGGATAGCAATAATCTAGCACTATTTGAACTAGTTGAACAATTTGCTCCCATTTATTAAATACTGATTGTTTTATACTTATGCTACTAACTCTACAGCTTTAGCTTGATGACTTCAATCACAACTAAAAATAACATCCCCCAACCATCCAATCGGTAGTTATCCGATAATAATGCCAATAAGAACGATCAAAGCGAACAAGACATTGCTATTGAATGTCTCTCTGCAGCTCTCGGCATTGCTTATGTTAACTCGCTCTGTTTGAACGTATAGAAGGTACACAGCCAATGCTAAAAAAGCAAAAAATATAAGGTGCAACCCAGCCTTAAAAGCAGCAATTGCGATAATAAACCCAGTGATTTTATACATATTCCAAACCATTTGGGGTACCTTGTCGCCGAATACTAGAGAAGTAGATTTCACTCCGATCTTCTCGTCATCAATAAGATCCTGGCACCCATATATTGTATCGTATGCGATTGTCCAGATCACGGCAGCGAAATATAATAGAAGAGGGACAAACCCTATAGTATCGCTAACAGTTAGACGCACCATCAGCATTCCTATGTTAAAAGTAAAACCCAAGATAACTTGAGCGAAAGAAGTGAACCGCTTGGCTAGAGGGTATATCATGGTGAGCAAGATCGCTACCAAACCAACCACAATGGCTTGAGGTGATAGCATAAACAGCAAACCGAGAGCGATTAACAGAAGAGGTATCAGCATATGAACGGCCTGGCGTACACTGAGCTCGCCACTAGCCAAAGGTCGATTTTTTGTTCTTGCAACTTGTGCATCTATTTTGCGATCCCACAGATCATTGATTATACAACCAGCACTCCTCATCACAATCCCCCCTATGGTGAAGATCAGTACATTGCTGAGATTTGTTTGCCAATTGCGCGGATATATTGCGATAACCCACATGATAGGTAATATAAGCAAGGCATAGGCATGTAGTTGATGTAACCTAGCCAACCTAACATAGGGTGATGCAATTATTTTGTCGATAATGGCACTTTTGCAACTGATCTTGAGGTAATTCTTTAGCATCATTAAATTGTATTTTTCCATATAGGCATATGATAATACCAAGCCCTAGATAAAACAATGTGGAAGGATAAAAGACGAGTAAAGGGGATGGATCATAAATGGTAATTGTTGTTATTTAACACTCTGCTTCTCTTACTTTATATCGATATCAAGATCGCATAAGTTGATGTTATGAACAATATATTGTATAATTGCCTGCACGAACACATTAATTAGTGAAGTCATGCTATGCAAGAAGGAAATGAAGCACAAAAGAGTGCGAATTATAAAAAACTCGAAACTAATATCAAACAAACGAAGAATTGTATTGACCTCTACCTCAGAGGTGACAGTGCAGCCCTCCAGGTGGAGATTGATGCTAGAACTAATAGCATCAATCAAGATATCAGAGATGCTACTAATAGTGGTAGCTATGCAACTCTACTTGATCTGCTATCTGAGAAGCGCGATCTAGGACAGAGCATTCTATGGAAGAGAGAGGATCAGAACCCAGCTCTCGACGCAGATGGAAGGAAGGTTCCGCAAACTCTGATAAGAGACACTAGAAACGCAACTGGTATCCAGCAGAATAGCCCAGAAGCAGCAGCCATGAATGCACTGGCCAATGTTATAGCTGCGAAGGAAATCGTTGCCAAAGAGATGCGGGATCAAGAAGCAGCTATCAATCGGAAAAAAGGTGGACCAAGCCAAAAAGACACAGAAAAACTTGCATCAAATAGCGCGAAAGCCGTGGGAATACAAAAAGAACTTGACAATTATGCTAAAAACCTTGCTGAAGCTGTTTTAAATGGCAAGATGGTTGATATCCACAAGATAAATTCGTTGCTTGTTAACTCATTGGACGATCTCGGCGTCAAGAAGGCTAAAAGCAAGCTCTTCGATACCAAAGAATTCACCCATATGAAGTGCCCTCAGTATCATGTCACTTCCATCTATAACCAACACGATGTCGATGGCAAAACCGTAACAATAGCAGAAGCCGATACTGTGATGCTTGGCCTTACAGCCAAACAAAAGGCCATGTATGAGCTGATCGATGGCATGGCTAAAGACGGTAAGGGTGGGCAAAAGCTGGATTTCAAAACAATCGAAGCTGATAAACTCAAATATGAAGATGAGAAGGGCCTTCCTCAGGAGCTGAGAAAAAGTGATTTAGCATGGTTTAATAAACTTTCTGATTTCGATCGCAGATTGGTATCGGATTATTCGGGTCAAATAGCCCAGGGCAATACTATTCTCCCTACTCAGCTGCGCAAGGTTCTACCAGGACTTCGCAATGCCTATGAGAAAAACGTCTATCTAAAGGAATATGGTAAGGCTGAGGGGGAGCTTGAGAACATAGGTTCAAGCAAACATATAGGCTGTTTGTCAGTGCATATAGGCAAGGTTGGATTCTTTGGAAGACTTGCTCAGGTCGTCACACTTGGGCTTTATACTCCTGAGGGTAAGCGCATGAATGAGAACCTCTCATATGAAAATGCCTTACAGCTTAAGGAATTCAATGAACCTGGAAGCAAACAAATACTTCAAGTCCTAAATTCTTCCTCAAATCCGCTAAACGATATTGACTTCGCGACCCATGGCCTCAGCGAGCAGGCTATGCAGAGGGCTGGGGGTGATACGGCCAAGACACCGATGAATATAATGGGGGTTTTTGAACCACGCAAAACTGGGCCCTATGATGAGATGCTGGGGACTATAGGCAAGGCGCTGCAGGAGGAGAAAGCTAAGGGGGAGACGAGTAATTTGAAGAAATTGGCTCCGGAAGTTGATTTTGGCAAGATAGGAAAGTGCTTAGAAAATAAACCATTAGGTTTGAGCAAGCTGTTCAGCTATAACTGGTATGCTAGCGATGCCAATAAGGAGCTAGCAAAACTGCAAAAAGCTGCAAACGATGCTCCAGCGGGAACAGATGAAGAGAAGCAGAATAAAGCAAAGCTGACCGTCTTGGCTGCAACATTAAAAGATGCCCTATATGCTAAAAAAGAGATAAACACCACTCATGTTGGTCGCCCAGATACATCAAATTTCTGCGGAGTTATCAAGCAAGTTGCTCATGAAGCCAGCAAAGGCTGCTTATCTACGATTGGTAATGATGATGGCAAGGCCCTTAAAAAAATTCAGATCATTACTCAATGTGCCAGCGGCAAGGACCGAACAGGATTAACTGAGGCGCGCAATACCCAGGAGGCAATTCAAAATCATCTTGGCTTCAATGGGAAAGAAAAAGATGACATTGTTGAGGTAGTAACTGCTCAGGGAATTCAGGAGAAAACTATTCGGCAAATAACAGAAGAAAATCTTAAAACACAGCTCAATGCTGGCCAGCAAACTGTTGAATCACAGCTCAATGCTGGTAGTATAGGTTGTTTAGTCATGGAGGATTAGATTGTGGGGCGTATTC
>CAIOSF010000196.1 GCA_903860855.1 uncultured Alphaproteobacteria bacterium
GCCTATGCCAAGAACAACAAGACCAGCTCTGGTGATATCACCAGAAGAATATAATAGTATATCATCTATGGCGATGTTTATGCCTATTACGAGTCAAATTAAAGGGTATCCTTTTGAAGTATTGATAAACAATACTCAGGTTCAAGGAGTGATTTTATGTGATCAAGTCAGATCTCCCGATTGGATTGAGCGCAGGGCAAGGTTTATATGCAAGATCTCAAATATTGAAATGCGAGATGCTTTAGAAAAATTGCAGGTATTGCTGGGGTTAATGGTTATATGTATAAAACGGATTTTTAAAAAAGTCGTGGTGTCGGCGGGAAAACAAGGCAGGAAAAAGATGATAGAAGAAATAGAGGAAGCTAGGCAGTGGGTAAGTTCGTGATCAGAAGGCCGATCCCAGAAGACACTCAGCAACTTGAGATGTTATTTCAGATTACTCGCCGAAAGACATTCACCTTATTCCCCCATAGATGAATTCCAGATTGGTGATTACCAAAAATCTACTGCCGATGACGAGGTGTGGGTTGCAGAAGAAGATGGCAAGATAGCTGGTTTTCTTTCCATTTATCCTGCTGATAACTTTATCCATAATCTATTTGTTCATCCTGATCATCAGGGGCGAGATATTGGCGGACGACTGTTACAAACGGCTGAGAGTAAGCTTGCACATCCAATGACATTGAAAGTTGGCATGGATAATTTAAAAGTAGGTGCCTTTCTATAAGAAGCATGGTTGGTATCAAGTGTCTGCTCATAGAGATGATGAGGAACCATATGTGCTATACAGAAAAGACTAGGACCTACTCTAGGATATGTTTACGTTTTCTACCAAACATAATCTTTGCTACACTTATACCTCCCAATATATAGCAATAGAAAACATATTGCGGAACATCAAGGGGTGATAGATTAGCTATGCTGCTAGCCAATAATATCTGGGCTCCATAAGGTATGATTCCCTGAACCACACATGAGAATACATCCAACCAGGTAGCGCTAACATAAGCAGGGATTCTGTGCTGCAAAGCTATATTCCGCGCGATTGGTCCAGCTAAAATAACCGCTATTGTATTATTCGCAATACAAATACCATTAAAGGCCGCCATACAACCTATAGCCAGTTCTGCAATTTTATGGCTGCTTTTGCCTATAATTTTGTGAATACCTTCAGTAATAAGGGCTATGCCACCCTGTTGATTGACCATCTCGCTCAAGCCGCCAACAAACAGGGATAACACCATGATTTCATTCATGCTGGCAAATCCTGCATATATATCTTTTGCATATAAAATCAGACTATAAGACTGATTTGCTAATCCTCCAACCAAGCCAGCTACTATCAATCCGGAAGTTAGTACTATGAATACATGGAGACGACATAGAGACAATATCAGAATAAAGATATATGGCATTGCTCCAATGATATTCTTAAAATCACTTGATTGCACAGAGGCAAGATCAACTGTCAGTGATCCGCTGTTTTGCGGAAAGAAGGTCATGATAACAGCAAGAGTGCACAGGGCAGAGATCGCTGCTATCCAGCCATTATAGCGAAATTTATCGCTAAAACGTGCTTTCTGCGATTGAGCCGCTGCAATGGTTACATCTGATATGGTTGAGA
>CAIOSF010000197.1 GCA_903860855.1 uncultured Alphaproteobacteria bacterium
TCGGGAACCTTCGAATCCATAGACAAAATCTTGTGTTTCTTCTTGTCTTTCTGAGAATCCTTGAACTGCTTGCGCTTCTTATTACTGATGTCCACATAAGGTTGAATTGCATTACGCATTTGATCAAAAGTCATAGTACCATCAATAGAAATACGAGATTGACATTGATTCCAAATAATCCAACGATGTTGCATCAAATTGTTGCTGAATTTGATAATCTTTTCTTTATCAGTCTTGGGAGATCCAATTGATGCCAATTGTCTTGCTAATGACATAAACTTGTGCAAATAATCTTCATACGACATATCAGCCATTGATAATAATTCGTACTCACTCTCAATCATTGCAGTTGACATATTGTCTTGACGCAGATACACTGAGAAGATATTTTCCATAATATCACAAGCTTCATTTGTTTGCTTTTGGTCCAAGAACTCGATAGTTAAATCTTGATCCAAAGCTTGAGATAAAACAGCCATTGCTAAGTTGTTTCTTTGTTGGAGAATCTTGAGATTACGCTCATAATTATCCCATAAACGATTGTACTCTTTGTAACCATTTCTTTGTTGCTGTTCTGTTAAACCTTGGTGGTCTTCTTGATATTCTTCGAAGTCATCATAGACTGTACCAACAGGAGGATTTATTTGTAATTCTGCTTTATCAAATAGAGTGTTGTAGATTCCATACACTCTAGCATAGGCTTCCATCTTTGTTTTCCAGACCATAACGATCTTTGATTTAGTGATTAAATCATCTTTCGCATCGAATTCCAATTCAGGAATCTTGATTTTGATATTGCTTGACATTGATGTTGCCATTCTTGATTGATTTTATACGATTCGATTGATCTCAAAACGACTCTTCGCTACCATGTTATGAAATTCGGGGAATAGATCTTGAGATTATTGAATGTATAAACTTCCTGAGATAATTACTGTTAAGAAAACTCTCGATGAGAGAAAGAATACAGCAATCTCCTATAGGGAAAAGATATGATCATTGAAAGATCGCTATCTTATACTACGTAGGCTATCTAGTGTAAGAACAACTCTTAGGAAATATAGCCCCAAGTTCACTACTACTGATATCACAGCATACGATTACAACACTTGAACCAATGTCTAAGAAACAGACAACACAAACATATGCTCCGATGTAACGGATACAATCAGGGGCGATGGCCTCCAGCGCACGCTCCATATACGGTATTCGCACGGTAACCAATACGGTATAAATACGGTTCAAAGTCGTTAACCCTATAATAACACATAATTAATCAGAATATCATAACATTCTCCCTTCATAATGCAATAGAATATGCTATTATGAACTCATATTCAGATTATCACCGGTCGACGTATCACAAAATATAGTAATAGTCCTTTGTCCATATTTCGTATATTGTCTGCTTGCAGTCGACGACACATATCGAACGTATGTTATTATAATGCTTTGGGCTACAACCCTCTGCATCTGAATTACTATTCTAGGGCCAGTAGAATAACAATCAGTAAGTTCTATAAACTTATATAATAGCTCAAAATATGATTCTTATTTGGACACCACCGTTGTATCACAAATATCTATCATTCGAGACTTCACGATGATCATGTACCTCTATCACTATCAGTACTGCACCACACTGAATATAGTTTCCAGTATACTCCATGGCAAACCATATTGATTTACTTCTTGTAGGACAATCACTCCTTTAATATGTTCTTTTCACCCGTCAGCTACTTCCAAGATGATCACACTTGGTATTATTACATACTGTATTCAGAACCGGTACTATCACCTCTGCAATCGTGAATTGCTATACAAGAGTCTCTTTAGTACAAGGATTGTTTTCGGTTTGATGTTTTTATACTGTTGCGACTCAGTACCATAATTGATAAATGGATTTTCGGTAAATTAATTTACTTCGATTAACGCGTACGACTTCCTATACAACTCGACAAACAGTTGTTTAGCACACAAAACGATTCAAAAATAATATCAAACCACTTTTAATAATCATCTTCGATAATTTCCACTTTATCGAAAACCACATGCTTTTTCTTTCGCTTCTTGTTCTTCAGAATAGCGATCTTCTTGGCAACACCATACTCTTCCATAATCTTCGACGTAAGATATTCATGATTTTGAATTGGAAGTGGTTTTGTTCCAAGATCTGCAATATTTTCCTCTGAGGGTACATAATATATTGCAACTGTCTCTTTGATGACATGATAACGAAGGAAATGATATCTTGTATTGATATGCTTGCTGTTTTCCGTCACACGCCACTCACTAGCCATAAATTTCACTGCTGTATTGTCAAGAAACATAGGAATAGTTGGTTGCTTGAATCCCATTTCATCAAACATATACTTCTTGTGCAGAATATTCTTGACTGTCAACGCTGCTGATATATATTCAGGTTCAGCTGTACTTCTCCCAACTTCTCGCTGTCTTCTACTGAGATACGAGATCATATTGAATTTCACTGGAGTTGCTACATCGAGATGATCCCAATAATATTGATCAGTCAACTGTAACACATGACTACTAACACTAATTCCGTCAGCATCACCAGCATAGTTGCTATCACTCGTAGCTATCAATATAGGTTGAATTTTGTTGGGATAATGTTGGACACGTTGAAATTTGATACCAAGTTTCGCTGTCTTTTTCATATATCGAAGAATTCTTAGACCAGCCTTGAAAATCTTATCACTTGGAAATTCCACGAAACGAGCTAAATGTGTCACCTTCATATGAGATTCAAATCTCCACGATATTGTAGCCCACATAAGCGATCCAACTAACTTTCGAAATCTTGATACACGCTCAGGATCATAATTCTCTCTTGGCATACAATCCTTCGGACCAAAATATTCATTCGGAATGCTTGGAGTAAAACTAATTTTGCAATTCTCCATCTCAAATTCCTTTAGCAGATTGTTGATATACACTTCATTATTCAGGATCATACCATCTTCAGTATAATTGACCACCATTCCCAGACATTGATGAATTTTCCCAAGATCATTCACTTCGAAGTCTTTCCTGAGTTCCTGGAAAAGTATCCGGATTTCTTCCGGATCGGTCGACACCCCAAAAATATCGTCAACATACACAGACACCAAAATGAACGAATCACCATCACGTTTATAATACAAACTAGGATCACCATTGACAGGAGTATAACCATGAGAAACCATCCACCCATTCAATAGCTTATACCACGTTCTTGATGCTTGCTTGGTTCCATATGCTGACTTTCTCATACGAAGAAATAGTTTTCGACGTTTACCAGAAGCTAACCAATCCACCAATTTCTTGAAATCATTCTTTGATAAATGATCTTTGTAAATATCGAACAATTCCTATCCTTCGAAAACAGGACTATAAATTACTTCATCATCTTCAAGCTCACCATTCA
>CAIOSF010000198.1 GCA_903860855.1 uncultured Alphaproteobacteria bacterium
AGCTAATAATATCACGTGGCTTGACTGGATCGCTAACCCAAAAGTGGTGAGATATCTTAGAATTCCAGCCGAATTCCTTTTGAGGATGCTCTTGCAAATCTCGCAACACTTGATCTTGGTAGGTTCTACCAAAAAATTTACTACCATTATGTATACCTTCCTGTTCACCAACATATTTCTCAAAATCGCCATAACTATGTGTATAAGGATTAATAACGCTTTGTTTTTCTCTTAGGGCTCCCATTTCATTTGCCTCCAGCAAGTTTAATTATAATGTGCAAATACATCCAATGCTTCGTGGCTATAGACCTTGTACATGCAATGAGCGTGCCATATGTAAGGTCGCATCTGATACATTATCCACAAAAGCGTATAAGACGGCTGCATACTATTTGAATGGTTATTCATAGTCAATACCTCGTGATGTGTACTCCACAGACTGTAGGGGTTATCTGTTCATGCTATGCATTTACAGTCAATAAGCCATCAGCTAATTAACAACTCACCTATTCTAAATAACCCATTTAAAATGCTCATTACTCGTACCTAACACCGAGGACAAATATTAATATTTGCGAAGCACAAAGAATTCATGCAATCATAGATTGTTCACATCCAAATGATCACCATGGAATAATGGTGAAATTACATTTGCTATATACACCAACAGAATAACTAATGAGATTTATGATCAATAAGGAACAACATGACTTAATATCACAGAAGGTTAAAAAATATTGCAATAAATTTCTTTTAAAAATGAGCATCCTAGCTTCAATTCCAAATGACTGGCTACTAGGATTTACCCAATTTAGTTATGAAGAGTTACAAACACTCATCAAGAACTTAGGATACTTAAAAACAAAGCATCAGGTTGATTACAGAGCGGATATAATAACTCCAGATATAAAATACGAACTATTAGGCAAATTTATTGATGACAATGGATGTAGCTTTTACGCTTTTCATTATTTCCTTACCCATCTCAAGTGCTTCTATTGTATTTATATGGAATGCGGACAAAATCTCACGGTATTACCAGTTATTCATCAAATTACAGAGAGTGATATTATCCTAATTGAAAAATCCGTAAATAACATAAAGTACATTGATCACTCTCAATTGCTTAGCTCCATGAGACCATTAAATGATCTAAACTATTTAGATGACATATTTAAGGCGTTACAATCGCAGCGTAAAGCCTCTAAAGAAATTTTTCATCATGGCATATTAGAAATGATGGCAAGAAAAGCCATAAAGTATGCAAAGTCTCATGATGGTAAAATAGATGATGTATTCATAAAGCAACTTCTACAAAAAGTTGATGACTCTAGAATACAAATAACCAAAACAATGGCATTACCTCTAAATACAAATAAGCCTCAGATCAATATCGATCAAAAACAGCAGGAATCGATAAAAGAGCAAAACTTAGAACAAAAGAGAGAAAAATTGCATATCAGAGATATTGGACAATTAGATCTTGGTACCATGCAAAAAGAGCTAAATTTAGCTCAAAATTTTGAGATAAATAAAAAAACAATTGATAAATCAGATGATGATATACCGAAAAACCCAATCATACTGAAACCAGTAGCAAATCTATCTAGCAAAAAAACCATTAATGATCAACATATTAACGTCAATAGCTTCTTTAATGGCTTTGATGATTATAAAGAGGTCGAAAGTATTATATTACCCATACAAAGAAAAGACTCGAATAATATTTCAAAAGACAAGCTCGAGGAGGCATATCAAATCATTCAGACAAAGGCTTGGGAGGGGAAAACGGAAAATGCAATAACTAATAATGAAATTAAAGCTCTAATGACGGAAAACCTTCGAAATATCCCAGAAGAACAGCTTAATCGTAATAGCGCCACTCAAAGTATTATTGGCAAAGAGGATAATCCACATAATGACATCAAGATCCTAGATACATATCATCCTCATGAGCGAGTGGATTCAGTAATTCGTGACCGTACTTTTGACTTAAATACGAAACGGTATCAGCTACAGAAACCAAATTTAAATTTATCTGATCTTGACGAAGTATATTATACTTGTAGTGAAATAACCGCCAATAACATTAAAATAACTACCGATAACACCGAAAATAATGATCTCTTTGGGAGTCCATATTTTGGAAAACAACACAGAATACAGCTCACTGAAACCAGTCATGAGAAAGATTTAAAAGAGATACAACAAGACTCACGGCCAGGATTAAAACAAGAAAAACAATTAATAACGAGCAAAAAAAGTCAATTGAGATCGCATATACGAAATTCAAAGTTGGACGAAGCTATTAGCTTTGATATAAAAGAGTATGAGACAGAACGAGATAATACGTTAACATCTGATCAACATATAATCAAAACTCTCACATCTAGATTACAAGCCGGCATAGACAAACTCACGGAGTGGTTGCCGATATTGAGCTTAAATAAAGATCCGGCACACCGCCTAGAAAGGGATTATGGTGATAAGAGATGCGATAGCAATATAACGTGCAATGATAGCGATGACCAGAGTAGGAAGTGTGAAGAACTCGATAGTAAAGCCAATAAGATGACTTTCACACATAATATAATCTTCAACAGGAATCAAGATGGCGGCCCGTCGCCGGTCAAGAGCGGGGTGCGCGTGGGAACCTATTCACCAATGAAGCTTAAGAAAATAGATGATATACCTCCAACGTTTTGACGATAACCAGCTATCCAGGTCTCGCTTTTAAATATTGCTATGTTGCTCAGCAATGCTTCATGACACATGTACCCGATATTTCGGTATGATACCGGTTTTTAAATGCAATAGACAAGCTGAAGGCGAAGTAAAATGAAATAATGCAATGAGAGAGGAGCGATGCCCATTGAATATAGGCTGTGAATCCAATGGGATGAACGGATACACCGGATCTGTGGAGCGCTTTGTCGTACAGCATTGCCGAGCGACGAGTGAAGCAGCAGTAGTTAAAATCGGGAACTGGTATTAGAGGGCAAGATCAGCTATAAGATCTGACTTGTTTTTCTTTTGATAGAATATCAATTCATAGGTCCAAAAATTTTCCAGAACCTTTTTTACGTAGAAACGTGTCTCATTAAATGGCATCAATTCGATGAACGTAACAATGTCATGCATGGATTTATCAGAAAAATTATATTGCTTTTGCCATTTTTTCGCATTTCCTTCTCCGGCATTATAAGCAGCTATAACCAGAACAAGAGAAGGAAATTGCTCGCTTAGCCAATCAATATAACAAATCCCTTTAGCTATATTGGCCTTGGGGCTGGTCCTATAGCTATTTTCCTGTTCACCAATCTTTTTGGCCATGCGCTTAGCTGTATCAGGCATAAGCTGCATTAGACCAAAAGCCCCAGCACTACTTACTGCTTTTGGATCAAATGAACTTTCTTGCCTCATAACCGCGAGATAAAGAGATTTACTCTTCTTATACTTAGTCTCGATCTTGAGGTTTGGGTAGCCGAGATAGTGAATACAACCATGCTGATTTGCAACTTTGCGACTTAGCTTTACTGATAGATGGGCATGGCCCTGACTATAAAAATACCTTAAGACTTCATCGATATTGCTTGGGTTTTGCTGACTTATATAATAATCGGTGAGGGTATCTGCTTGAACGGTGTACCCAGACTGAAATAGCAAATTGGCTGCAAAGAGCATCTCTCTCAGTTCCACCTGACTCCCCTGGGTTTGGCCCTTTTTCTTCTCTGCATTTGCCTGCTCGGTTTGATCATTTTTCTTAGCCGAAGCAAGAAATGAATCATAGGTTAAGTTCTTTTTCTTATCGTCCAGAATTTCTGCTGCATAACCATAGAAATATCCCTTATAACCACGTGCCGTTTGTAGCCAGCTCAAATAATCTTTATTATTCTTCATGGCCTTGGCAGCCATTGCAGCCCAATAAGCAGCCTGAGACTTAGAATTAGCGAGTTTTGCTATTTTATACATTGCAATAAAGTGTTGATAGGCAGATTTGTAGTTATGCAAAAAATGGAATGAGATAAATCCTGAT
>CAIOSF010000199.1 GCA_903860855.1 uncultured Alphaproteobacteria bacterium
AAGATGAGCGTGTGGGGTTAATATTACCGGGAGATCCTTTGGGAATGGGTCTTGCTCTAGCAGACGCGCTGGCTGATCCTGCTGAGTTAGAGGCAATGGGTAGACGTGGGCGCCAGCTGGTCAAAGCACACTATAGTTGGGATGGCATAGCGGCTCAGATGGAAAAAGCCTATCAAAAAGCGTGTGAGGTAAGGCAACAATGAAAATTTGTATTGTTTCCTCCGCTGGGGGGCATCTCACGGAAGTACGGTCACTGAAAGCAGCGTATAGCGAGTATGATTTTTTTTATGTGTTAAACCATTCAGCATTGTTACCTCCGGATATGATAGGATGTACAGATTTTATTATCCACTCAGAACGCGATTGGAAATTCTTTATTAATCTTTGGGAAGCTTTTCGGATCTTAAAGAAAAAACGTCCAGAGGTAATTTTATCAACAGGCGCAGGGCCCGCTGTTCCTTTTGCATTAATAGGACGTTATTTATTTAGATGTAAAGTCATTTTTATTGAAACAATAACTTGTGTTGATCGCCCGAGTATGACAGGTCGGATCATGTATTATTTAGCGCACCATTTTTTTTATCAGTGGAAAGGATTAGAGCGGTTTTTTCCGAAAGGTCATTTTAGAGGTGCTCTTCTATGACAACCTTTGTTTCTTTAGGGAATGCGTGTCAACCTTTCCCACGTTTGCTGGAGGCTATCTACGGTATTCAAGAAAAGCTGCCTCACCCCATTATTGTGCAACACGGTTATACTCCTTGCTCTTATCAAGGGCTAGAAGCGCTTCCTTTTGTAGACATGCCGACTTTCGAAAGTTTGATAGCGCGTGCTCAAGTATTAATTTTACATGCTGGGGCAGGGGCTACTTTGCATGCGATCCGGGCTGGCAAGAAACCAATCCTTGTTCCTAGGCGAGCCTGTTTTGGCGAGCATGTTAATGATCATCAGTTAGAATTTGCTCATCAATTAGCAATGACAGGACGTGTAATATTTGTGGAAGAGTTACAAGAGCTTGCAAATGCGGTAACACAAGTACACGATGTTCCATCACAGGAAAGCTTCCCTGAGCCTGTTTTAGTCGGTGAGATAACAAAGGTGTTAGCAGATATCAATAAGCAGTTGCTTGCTTAAGGGTTTTATGAAAATAATAGTTATTTTAAAAAGGAATGGAGAAGAATGTGACTTACGTCTTAGGGATTAATGCCTATCATGGAGATGCTTCAGCTTGCTTACTGAAAGAAGGCACTTTAATTGCTGCTGCTGAAGAAGAAAGATTTTGTAGGGTGAAGCATTGGGCAGGATTTCCAACACAAGCAATACAGTATTGTCTTCATGAAGCGAGAATTAGTCTTGCTGATATTAACCATGTTGCTATTAATCAAGATCCTCGGGCTAATTTTTGGAGAAAGTTAGGATTCACCTTAGCAAAACGTCCCAATATAAATTTGATTGTCGATCGCATTAAAAATAAAAGGGCACGCTTAGGGATCAGACAATCTCTAGAAGAGATTTTTAAAGGAGATCTTAGTGATCTAAAATGTCATGCGGTAGAACATCATATTGCTCATCTGTCCTCTGCTTTTCACGTGAGTCCTTTTGAGGAAGCAGTGGTTGTTTCTATGGATGGGTTTGGCGATTTTTCGAGTGCTGCTTGGGGAGTAGGTCGAGGAGCGGATATTAATATAGTGGGACGCGTTTATTTTCCGCATTCGCTAGGGATATTTTATCAGGCAATAACGCAGTTCATTGGATTTTTTTCTTATGGAGATGAATATAAGATGATGGGACTGGCGCCCTATGGAGAGCCCCATTATTTATCACAGATGCGTGATATCGTGGCCTTGAGAGAGGATGGTAGTTTCAGATTAAATCTGAATTATTTTCGACACCATAAAGAAAAAATAGCCTATACATGGGAGGGAGGATCTCCTTCGGTGGG
>CAIOSF010000200.1 GCA_903860855.1 uncultured Alphaproteobacteria bacterium
AAAAAAATCTTATAAAATCATCTGGTGGCCTAGATAAACATCGAATATCGGCATATGAGGACATTTATGTTTACGCTCAAGCTCAGGCCTTCCACCAGATATTGAGTATGCCATTGGATGGCGAAGCGATGCAAAGCAGGTTGGATGAGTGTCAATATCTTGGATTAGAGAAGAAAATGACGAGCCGATTGGATAATTTTATCCTTGGTTGCGTGTATCAAATATAATTCTTTAGATGTAGTTAGAAAAATCAGATCATACTTTGCTGACGATAAGGAAAAGTTGCACTCAATTCTCTCTCAACACTATGATTGCGAAGATAAGAGGATAAGTTTTTTGGATATCACGGAGCTTCATCTTGGCCAATCATCATACACTTCTAAGATTAGTGATTATCATTACAACACCATCCCATCATATGGTGGCGTTACCAAGCCAGTCATATCCATGACGCCATCTTGATGATGATTGGCAAAATCAAACTCAATATTATCTCTTTCTGTGTTTTGAGTTTCTCTGCTCCCACCAGCTTCTGAATTCTCATCGAAAAAGAAAGAGCGATACATATCTCTCGTCTCTAGCATGAGTCCAGTTGCAAAATGATGGATGTCATCCGATACATCGCTCACAGTATCTGATATCAGCTCACCTGCATCAACCGTGATAGCGACCACATCGTAGTTCTTGCCATTAAGATAGTTATACGATTTCTGTATAGCTTCAGTGACGTTTATGACCCATTGTGGCTTGGCTACCCCTATCCCAAAAGCACATACACTACCAACGGCAACATACGAAGAGACATCCTTCAAAAACGATAGAATAGCCAGCTCTCGCTGGGTATGATCTTGTTGTAATCTATCCTTAGCAATGGTATGGACTACATAACCTAAAGCCGACAATGTAAACGTCGTATAATAGTATGGTTTGCAGTAGGTATCGCAGTACTGACGAAACTTCGATGTTACTCCATCAACCACATCGCTTATAGAATTCAACATATTTTACACACAGTGCCAATTTAATTATGTTTTCACTCTACACAACAAATGTGAATACTAGATGACAATGAGAAAAATAAGTATTAACTGAAAAAGCGATGGTAAAAAAATACATGTTATAATAGGACGATGATACACCTCTGCTTGCGGCTCATCGAGTGATTCGTCGTTCTGCACTTCTTTCAGGATTAATTTTGCTTATTTTCGGATCCTGAAAGAAGTGCAGAACGACGAAAAACAAACTTGTTTGGAATGAATAATAGAGTGTTTGCAATTATAATCATAAAACCACCAATTATCGTATTAGCATTTGGTATCTCTCCCGCAATTAGGTACATAGCGATCACAGCGAATACCAGACGCAAATAGCTGTGAGGCATAAGATGACTGATGGGAGCTAATCTATAGGCTAAAAACAGCATAAACACACTAAAAATAGCTGTAGAACTGAGCAACAATACCCATAACATTTGCTCAAAGCTAGCGGCATGCCAGTCCATCATCGCAAATGGTAGCATCAGTATAGACGAAAGAGTAAATATCACAAGAACCTGAATTATTGGACTTTCGCTTTGGGTTTGTTTTTTGCATATAATATCATAAAATGACCATGCTATGGCAGAAAGAAAAGCAAAACTTACTCCATATAAACGGATATCATACTGCTTTGATCGAACAGAAAGATACACCCCTATTCCACCAAGAGAGAGGGCGAGTAGCCAGTTCCACTTAATCCTTTCTTTAAGAAGCACTACGGCGAATATGGATGTTAGTATTGGAGTTAGGTATGATATAATGGTCGATTCTGTCATGCCAAGGTTACCAATTGCTTCTATCCAACTGAGCATTCCCACGGCAGTACATACACCTCTTCCTAAGTACATTGATAGTCTATTTGGATTTCTCATTATCGCCCCAAGTTGTGACGATATATTTATATTGAATAATGGTATTTTAGATCGTGATATAAAAATAAAAATATAGAGCAATGCGGCTCCACCAGCATAAACAAGAACGAACTGCTGTAACACTGGCAGCCCTGCTAATTTGAATTTGAACAGAAGAGAGCAGATGGTAAATGATAACAAATTGACAATCTTGCAAATGGTAGCCAATAGATATGTATTTTTGCTAGTCATAAAACTTTCTACTCATTTTTAAATTCGTCACGAAGCCTTGTCAGGAGAAGGGTTAGCATCATACTGGTCTTTAAATAGTTACTCATTATGCTTTTTTCTCAAGAGCGATAAGAAGATCGCCAGCGGCAACCGCATCACCCTTACTCATACTGATCTCTGATACGATACCATCAACCTGACTAAAGAGAATGTTTTCCATTTTCATAGCCTCTAATATCACCAGTGGCTGCCCTTTGACGACATTATCGCCAATCGATACTTTTACCTCTACAACCATACCAGAAATGTTGGCCATTAGATCCCCTCCCTGATCATGTTTACCCTGTGGTTTCATATATTTGAATAATTCAGCAGCCCTCGGGGTCAATACGGCAACTTTTACGGTTGAACCCATGAATGTTATTTTGTAGCCACTTGCTATCCATTCTATTTGCAAGCTATAGTCCTTGCCGTTGATCAAGCAGCGGAATAGACTATTGCCAAGAATCCACTTGCTTGTGATATAGAGCCTCCTGTTCTCGAAAGCGACCTTATATCCATCTTCAATTGGTCTAACGGTTACTGGGTATTTAAGATCATCCATAAGAACGACCCAGCGGGTTCCTATGCCCCTCTGATAGTGTCTAGCCTGTCCGTTTATAGAGCTCGCACGCTTCTGCTCTGTCAGGAATATATAGAGAGCTGAGCATAGGATTACGGCGCTTTCTTCGCTGCTTAATATAGCTCCGGTGAATCCGCTTTTATACTCCTCATCCAGAAAATTGGTTGATATATTGCCCTCAAGGAACTTAGAAGAACTTAGGACGGCCTGCAAAAAACTAATATTGTTTGATATTCCGCTTATAACGTACTGGCCAAGGGATTCTCTCATTTTTTCAATGCATTCAGCTCTGGTATTAGAGTATGTTATTAGCTTAGATATCATGGCGTCATAAAACATACTTACTTCACCCCCTTCATATACACCAGTATCTATCCTTACATTTGGAGATGCCGCTGGTTCCTTATACGTCGTGATACGACCAGTAGATGGTAGGAAGCCAATCGTTGGATCTTCAGCATAAACTCTACACTCTAAACTCCAACCATTTAGGTTGATATCTTTCTGCTTGAATGACAGTCTCTCTCCTCTGGCGATTCTTATCATTTGCTCGACCACATCTATACCTGTGATAAGCTCTGTAACAGGATGTTCTACCTGTAATCTTGTGTTCATCTCCATGAAGTAGAAGTTCTTTTCTGCATCGACTATATATTCTACTGTACCGGCAGAATAGTAGCCAACCTTCTTGCCTAGAGCGACTGATTGGGCATACATTCTTTTGCGAGCCTTGTCATCTATAAAGACACTTGGAGCTTCCTCTATTACCTTTTGGTGATGCCTCTGGATGGAGCATTCTCTCTCCCCCAAGCAAACGTAGTTACCGTGCTTATCAGCCAAGAGCTGAATTTCTATATGACGAGGATTCTCTATATATTTCTCAATAAATGTTCTCTCATCTG
>CAIOSF010000201.1 GCA_903860855.1 uncultured Alphaproteobacteria bacterium
AAATCCGAATTCACTGTTGGTACCATGGGTAATATCAGCATGGTATGCTGCCCTCCTTTCGCTTTCGGTCATTCCCTGAGTTATACAGCCAACACTAAGCCCAAGAAATTCATATATTTTTCCCATCCAACCAGCATCTCTACTAACCAAGTAGTCATTGACTGTAACTACGTGCACACCTTTTCCAGTCAGAGCATTGAGATAAGCCGCTAGAGTTGCCACTAATGTTTTGCCCTCTCCTGTTCTCATTTCTGCGATCATGCCGTTGTGCAGGGCTATACCACCAAGAAGCTGAACATCAAAATGTCTCATACCCAAAGTTCTCCTTGCTGCCTCTCTCACATTGGCAAATGCCTGTGGAAGTATTGGCTCGAGTGATGGATCTATTGTCAGTCTCTGTTTTAGTTCCTTTGTACTATGCCTGAGTTGCCCATCAGATAACTGGCTTGTAGCTTCTTCCAAGGAGTTTATAGCATCAACAGTACTATACATTGATCGTATGATTCGCTCATTACTTGAGCCAAATATCTTTCTTATCAGTTTGAGAATCATTGGGTAACTTGAGTCAAATACACTCGGAATGTTATACGCGTATTAGCAAAAAAGGCAACAACACAGGAAGAATCCATTCCTGGCCCCGCAATGAGCAATAGACAAAATGGATAACAGCTCGCCATTCCTTCTCCCTGCTCTCGGCCTAATTGCATTCGCGCATAAACATAGACTACTTGGTTATTATCTGTGACGATCATCTCCTTCATTTATCTCAGGAAATGCTGTCAATACGAAGAAGCCAGCATCACCAGTTCTTTTTAATACAACAACTACGCTATCAGCTTCAATTATAGATTTTTCACCTCTCCGCATCGTTATTCCCGTTTGAAAGTCGAAACTCTCCTGAAGACGCACTGACTTCTTATCACCTCTATTATGTAACCAGTGAGTTATTTCTTTTTCATTATCCTTTAGTACCATCCTAATAACTTTATTCGCAATATCTACATCAGCAAAGCTACTAGACGCCCTCAGAGTTAGAACCTCATTCAATCTACCGATTAGATCATCTTGCTTTTTGCCGATATGCTGATTGAGAGTGTGGCCATTGAACTCCTTGTCGTTTATGCTGATATCGAAGCCTTCCACATAACGAGCAAAACTCTCGCGCCATTCTTCTGATCCGGCTGGTCTAATGATAAGGGAGGAAGATATGCTGAATTCACCATTGGAACGATGATGATTGGTAGTTATTATTGACAATAGAGCTACGCAGAGTCCCAGGCAAAGTAATGCAAGGAGTGGTGATCGAAGCTTATTACAAATGCGAGAGCGAAAAGAGATGATGAGCTGGTTAAAAATAGGACTTGACACTAACACGCTTACAGAGCCTCGTTATATAGATTACATAATATTCGTTTTGATGATAAGGCAAGATGTAAAAATCAATGAGCATATTGACTTTTTTTAAGAAATGACCATCATCTGGGAGAATATGTTCATAGCTCTGAAGATTTTCAAGAATGACGAAGATGATCTGTGACAAAAAATACTTGGCATGATGAGAAATTTTGATACAGAAAAGCTTCAAAGTATAGAGAAGCCCAGTGGATTATCAGGTTATCTATTATCCTTCTGCATACAATATAAATTATATCTTTGCTCTCTAGGAGCCATAGCGATTATAGCACCTCTTTTTAGAGTGTCAGTCGACTATAAAGTCAAGGAACTTATTGATACAATCCAACTAGAACCAAATGCCAACGTTGGAGCACTGTTGTTGCTCTTTGTTTTTTACAAACTCATGCATCACGGAATGTATTTCATCGAAAGGTTGCTCGCGATCAAATATAAGCCTATGATGATAGCCGAATCTGTAACAGACATGTACACAAAAACCCTTGGTCACTCCCTTCATTGGTTTGATTCACACTTATCTGGTGAAATATCAAGCAAGCTATCTGATTTTCAAGACAGCCTCATCACAGTAATAACCTGCTGTTTCAGGGCTCTAGGTAATGTGATGACTATCGCCATAAGTATACTATTTTTATTGAGTGTTAGTGCCAAGTCAGCCCTCGTAATCGTAGGGTTCGTGGTCGTTTATGCCCCTGTGATCACCATTCTATTGAAAAAGCAGATGAGACTTCAGGAGCAATATGTTGCGGCTAGACAAGAAACTTTAGGCATTATAAACGACTCAATTGCCAATATTTTTGGCGTAAAAATCATAGGGAATATATGGACGGAATTTAAACTTAAGCTGACACCGGCATTATCAAATTGGTGCAATTGGGATAGAAAAACCAGGAAATTCGACGCATATTGGGTTGATAATGCCGATACGATCATGATCACCTTGATGAATGCTGTACAGATTTATCTCCTCACCCATCTATATCAGAGTGGCCAAATTACCGCTGGTGGTTTCGCCTTCACTATAATGATTACACTTCAAATACATGGTGAGTTGGATCAATTTCTGGAAAAAATCTTATTTGAGATAAACCCCAAATTCGCTTCTATAAAAGCGTCATTTGCATTTATCAATACTGCTCATGATGTCAAAGAAAAACCAAACGCTGAGGCTGTCACAAATATACAAGGTGAAATCAAGTTCGAGGATGTTTATTTTGCATATGATGGTGGTAATACCGATGTTTTTCATGGATTTAATCTGAGCATTAAGGCCAGCCAAACGATAGGCATAGTAGGTACTTCCGGCGCCGGCAAAACAACATTCATTAAATGCCTACTCAGATACTTTGATATGCGCAGTGGAAAAATTCTGATTGATGGACACGATATTACTGATATCACTCAGGAGTCTTTACGGGCCAATATATCGGTAATTCCTCAAGATATCACGATGTTTCATAGAACTATTTTAGAAAATCTCCAACTCGCAAAATATGACGCTAGCTTTAATGAGATTGTTGAGGCGTGCAAAAAAGCCAGGATACATGATGATATTATGCGTATGACCAATGGCTATAATTCGATCGTGGGTGAGAGAGGGGTTAAGGTGAGCGGTGGCCAACGACAGAGGATTGCGATCGCAAGAGCAATTTTGAAAAATGCGCCAATTCTAGTTCTAGACGAAGCAACGTCAGCCCTTGATACACCAACTGAACAGTTGATACAAGCATCGCTGAACGAGGTGCTCGAGACGAGCAATGCCACCACTATTGTCATAGCTCACCGACTATCAACCCTTTTGCACCTGGATCGTATCTTGGTTTTTGAATGTGGAAAGATTATCGAGGATGGTACGCACCAAGAATTGTTAGCTAAAGGTGGTATATATAAGACCCTTTGGGATGCTCAAGTTGGTGGATTCTTACCGGATAGAAAAGATATTTAATTTTCAGATAACTATCATTTAATTTTCATATATGAGTAACAATATATAATGTAAACACAGATAAGAAGTGCTGCGTGCATTGACGCATTGGTCGTTACGATCCAACATACAGGCTATCGAATATAAAAAAATAGTATTTTAGGTAAGTTACTATGTATGTAAAAAAAGAAGGAATTAGTGTTAATGTTTGTGCAGGCATTGGTGCTGTCGGCGGGGCAATTGGCGGTCTTGCATTTGATTTCGTGGTCCAGACTTTTGCAGGTATGCTTGATCATAATTATCATTATAGCCTGAATATGTATTCTAGCCTAGCTTTTGGTGGCTTGGGAACTGTGGCAGGGGCCGTGGCAGGTACTACGGCAGGAGTGCATATAATACTTATGTCGATGAGTGTAATATGCGCAACTACGTACATGATTGCATGGATCAGCAAGCCGAATTGCAACAACATAGCGGTATTGAGATCAATCAGTAAGAATCTTCCGTTGATATAGTTATCTAATACCGAGTATGGATAAAAATTGGTGAAACAACGAAAACAACAGGTGATTATCTACCAGCAGGATAGAAAAATTTGCATTTCACATCTGTTGATGGTATTTGAGTTAGATACTAACCAAAGTCAATACCACCATCACTATAGATTCCACAGAAATGCAATAGACAAGTCGAAGGCGAAGGGCGAAGTCAAACTTTTTCTTATGCTAAGAATGCAAAGGCATGAGCGGATAAACTGAATTGTAAGGGCTTCATACCATTTTGGAAGGAGTGCAAAAGCAAGGAAAAAAAGAAGAGTAATGATCGGAGCAAAAAGACAAGAAACGAAGTAGACAAGCTGTAGGTGCAGTAAAACATGGCAACCAATCTGGGTTTGAGCCAAACCGGAGGTGAAGTCAAAAAAAAAAAAAAAAAAAAATGAAGAATATTCTTATATGTGGACTTCGCTTCCAGCTCGTCTATTGCATTTTATTCCATCCATTTCATGTGGGAGACTGGTATAAATTTACTGAGAGGAGCGAGGCAAGGGAGTTGAAGAACACAATGGCAATTCCATATACAGTGGTGCGATCTCCAGTCATCAGCGAATCTCTCAACCGCCCGCAGAGGAGAGCTAAGCACCTAGAGGGCTAGGCCTATGTGGCTTGTCATCAATGAAAATCAAAAACAGGAATAATTCCACAATCAAACATCTTTACGGCAATGCTGCTCATCCCTAACCATCATCTTACTGTCGATGCCGCTTGTTGCTCCGATTCTCCGGATTTTCCTTTGGAGTGCCAGCAACCCGTAGAGCAAAGCTTCCGCTGTCGGAGGACAGCCAGGGACATATATATCCACGGGAACGATCCGATCGCAACCACGCACAACGGAGTAGGAGTAATGATAGTAACCACCACCATTGGCACAACTACCCATCGATACAACCCACCTAGGCTCTGGCATCTGATCATAAACCAACCTCAGAGCGCTCGCCATCTTATTCGTTAGAGTACCAGCAACAATCATAACATCAGACTGCCTAGGGCTAGGTCGGAAAAGCATACCAAACCTATCCATGTCGTAACGGCTAGCAGCAGCCTGCATCATCTCAACAGCGCAACAAGCGAGACCGAAAGTCATTGGCCACAGCGACCCGGTCCTTGCCCAAGTGACCAAATTATCCAGCTTGCTCAGAACATAACCGTTCTGCTGGGCATCACGGATTGCTTCAGTTATCATAGGTATCGACTTCTCATTTGTAGTATTCCGGACATAGCAAGTTAGCTTACTATAATTTAAAATATACTATGGTGTCAGTGATTAACAGCATCTTTTAGTGCTTTGCCTACAGCAAACCTGACTCTTTTGCTGGCTGGCACAGTCATTTTACTGCCATTCTGAGGATTTGTGATGTTTTTCTCCTTCACATCAACAACCTTAAATGTGCCGAATCCAACCACCCTTATATCGTTGCCATCTTTTAAAGTATCGCTTATTAAGTCAAAGAAAGCATTAACCATTTTACCAGCTTCGACTTTTGTGCAACTAACTTTCTCAGCGAAAGCATCCACAAACTCTGTTTTATTCATTTAGCAACTCCTTTTTTATATTTTTATCGGTTAATTATTAGTAGATTCATTTAACGTTGGGCATTTTCAGTTACTCCCCTTCATCCCTTAATCAACAGAGTTCAGGCTACCTCTTCTGAGACCAACATCAACTTACATTTACTAATAAACGTATATACTGAATATTTGATGAATTTTCTGGTGAAGCATTTGACTCTTAACCAATGGGTCAACACTAGGATAGCATTTTTAATATATCAAGATAAATTTTTGCCTATAAGTTAGATTTTTTGCACAGTTACACAGCCTATAACGAGCATCGCATGATCCAATACAGGGAGTAATACGACTAACTATACTGATATTTCGTTAAAAACCGTATTTACTCCACTTTTTATCAACCATCTGAATAATTTTTTCATCCATAACTATAGGATCCCCCCATTTTCTATCTGTTTCGCTACCTATTTTAGTGGTGGCGTCAAATCCCATCTTCGCTCCAAGCTCATATTTAGATGAGGCGAAATCCAGATAATCTATTGGTGTATTGTCTACGGTTATCACATCCCTTCTAAAATCCATATGAGTTGAAACGGCCCACATGACCTCTCGCCAATTTCTCACTGATATGCCGGCATCGACAACAATTACCATTTTCGTATATGTAAACTGACGTAAGAATGACCAAATACCCATCATGATTCTCTTCGCATGACCAGGATAAGCCTTGCAGATAGAAACCACAGCAATGCGATAAGAGCAAGCTTCTGGCGGCAACCAGAAATCTACTATCTCTGGAAACTGTTTCTGAATGAGGGGAATGAATACCTCGTTCAGAGCCATGCCAAGGATCGCCGGCTCATCTACTGGTTTGCCTGTATAGGTTGTTAAATATATCGGTTTTTTTCTTGTAGTAATCGCTGTGACGGTCATCACCGGAAATAGCTCTTTTTCATTATAAAAACCGGTATGATCGCCGTATGGCCCCTCTTCCTCTAGATCGTCTAAGTCTATATAACCTTCTAATACTATTTCGGAAGAAGATGGGACAATCATGGGCACGGTCAAACATTCAGTCAGATTTGGTCTTTTTTGGGCCAATAGTCCAGCAAAGTTATACTCAGACATATTCTCTGGTAGGGGCATAACAGCAGAAAGTAGCATAGACGGCTCGCAGCCTACAACTACAGCAATAGGCATAGTTCCTTTCTTGGACCATATTGTTTTAGGACGATTCGAATTTAGATTTCCTAAGTTTTCATCTTTGGCATGCCCTCCCACTTCTCTTTTATCTCCTTCATTCCTACCTACCTCCTCCTCGCGCCCCTCTTTCCTCTCCCTATCTTGCATCCTTCTTTCTTGCCACTCCCGATAATGATCAGCCCCACCTCTATGTTTAAGCCATCTTACTATTAGTCTATTGTGAGATAATAACTGTAAACGATATATTCCTATATTATAGCTAGACGCATCCCTTATGCCGTCAGTATCTATCTCAACAGCATCTCCAACCCTGCGAGTTATCACCATACCCCAAGTTATTAAAGGCGCTGGCTCATTTGGCCAACATGTCTGAATGGGCAAAGCATAGAGATCTACCTTATCACCAAAATAACAAATTTCCTGGCATGGCCCTCCCCTTTTATACTTTGACCTCATATTCATAACATCAGCAAGCATAGGTAGCTTTTTCTTTATATCTCCCCAGCAGGACGGAGGACTTGGGTTGCGCAGTTGAGATAGTTTATTTCCTAATTCCCTCAAACCATCGACAGAGTTGTATCCTAGAGCGAGAGCTATCCTCTCTACTGTACCAAATAAATTACATATCACTGGCATACTCGATGGTCTCATAGAGTTTACGACTGATCCCATTGGCAATATATACTTCTCGCCTCCGCCTCCATCACCAACAGGACTATGTTGCATGACTCGATGAAAAATAACAGCTGGTCCTCCTTCTGCTATGAGTCTGCGATGAATTTCAGTGATCTCTAGAACACTCGATACTTCCTCATATACATGGACAAGCAATCCTTTTTTCTCAAGCTTTCTACTAAAATCCTGCAACGAAAAATACATTTGTGCACTACCATAAAAGCTTATATACTCGTGCGAATACTTTATAATGGACTACCACCAATAGCAATGAGCGAAGATATACCCAGATCGCACAAACGATCCATAGACGTTGTTG
>CAIOSF010000202.1 GCA_903860855.1 uncultured Alphaproteobacteria bacterium
CATAACGATATTTAGCGTTTATTTGTTGTTTATACCTTATTGGTTTGATTGCGTTACAAATATATTTTCGTTATCTTGTTTGCAGTTCGCAATATATTTTCCAGTATTATGTATGTCAGTAGTGGAAATAGTATACTTTAGATATTTGCCTGTATCGATGCGATTTACACTTTTAGCAACAACATTTGGAGTATCGGCTGCCTTATCGTTTGCATTTGTTACATTTGGTATGATCCCTTTGAATAAGTATTTTGGATATTACGGTATATTACTTATATTTATACCTTCTGTTATTAGCTTTATCTATAGCATACGTTATATCGAAAAACTGGAGAAGAAGAATGGTAGATACGACTATTATCCGGATGAAGGCAGCATTGCCCAATCAGACCTGGAATCATTAGAACAGACCGTTGTTGATTATAATTTTCAAAATCCAGAAGAATACAAGGCTTATAATTTAAGCTGCAACTATGCTAAAGCCTTATTAGACAAAATTAGAGATACCAATGAACGTAATACAATACAGCATGCTAAAAATTCTAATAAAAGAAAGAATCTGAGCCCTCAAGTTATTAATATCAGATTAGTAGAGAAAGCCATAATATTTGCAAAAAAATGGCATGATGGCCAGTTTAGAAAGACAGGGGAGTCATATTATACTCATCCTCTGGCCGTTGCTGATATTATCTCTGAGTTTCTACCTAAAACCGATGTGATAGTTGCTGCTATACTGCACGATGTACTTGAAGATAGCAATTGTCCACTCGAGTTAATGTCGCATGAGTTTAACGCCAGGATAGCTCAGATAGTTTATAGGCTTACCAGGATAAGATCCGATGAGAATGGTCATGAAATTAAGCTCACTATGGAAGAGTTAGTCGATGGCTTAAAAAAAGCTGATGATAAAGAGGCTTTACTGATCAAAGAAGTTGATAGGTTGCATAATTTATCGACCATTGATGGATTATCTAAGGCAAAACAATCTGATACAGCTCATGAAACTCTTGATAACATTGTAACCAATGTTGCCTATACCGTTGATGATCTCAATATCAATGATAAACTTAGTTTGGAAAATGATTTGTTGAAAAATTGCGAGACTATCTTGAAGAAGAATGACAAGCCATAGAAAATGGAGGGGGAATAAATTCCTCCTAGATCGAGACAATGACTAGTCTAAAAACCCAATAAATAAACACAGGCTAATTTATGGGTGGATTAAAAATATGATAGTGTTTCTGACTAAGAAATGTTAAATGACCTTTTAGGTCATATGTTCCAACAACCAGTATTCATCAGCAATGAAGTTCTACAAAATGCACGGACTTGGTAATGACTTTATCATAGTTCAAGACCCTCAGCAGGAAGTATCAAGAGATCTTATAAGGCAGCTATGCCATAGAAAGACTGGTATAGGATGCGATCAGTTTTTCATTTTACGGGGGTGCAATATTGAAATATACAATAGTGACGGGAGCGAGGCGTCGTCATGTATCAACGGTGTGCGCTGCGTCGCCTTTCTGCTCCATCTCCAGACGGGAGATAGGAGCATTCAGCTACGCACCAAAGAAAGGGAGCTGACCTGTCGAGTGGTAGAGACTATGGATTCGGAACCATATCACGGCCACAATAAATCAGGTCATCTACTAGGTCGCGAAGGATTAGTCTCAGTTGAGGTTGGTGGCTATAAACTGCAAGATTTTGAATACCGAGGACGCTCCGGGCTACTAGTTGATGTTGGCAATAAGCATGTTATCTTCCCGATAGATGATATCTCTCTAGCTGATATGACCTTGGCAGCAGAGTTGAATAATATAGAGAATCATACAGGCCGACCTAAAGACCCAGACGGAGCGACCTACCCTTCAGGCCACTATATTTCTCATATACTCGGAAAAGATGCAACTTTCCCTGATGGAGTCAATGTCAGCTTTGCTCACGTTACATCTGAGCATGAGGTTTACCTCAAGGTCTATGAGAGGGGAGTGGGCGAAACCATGGCTTGTGGTAGCGCTGCCTGCGCCGCCTATGCCGGACTGTATGATCGCGGATTTTTATCAAAAAATAATGATGTGAGCGTGATATTTGAAATAGGAAGGTTATCACTCTCAATGTTAGAAGAAGAGTCTATTATACTGAAAGGTGGCGCTAGTATGGTATTTGAAGGTGTAGTACAGTTAGTTTGATCAGACAATATCGATCGCAGACCCTAGCCATCCCCAAAATTACCGAGATCACAATCCTGTTCGCCACACAACAACTTGTACTAGATTATGTCCCATCTGTTGATATGGCAGATTTCTCATTGACTCAAAAATCCCTACACTCTCGGTAAAAGCTGCTGGTTTCTTTGATATCTCAAAAAGCTTTATTTCGCTAGCATGAAAGCTTCCATCTGTTATATAAAATATTGCATCCTCATCACAATGGGACTTCTTTTCTTGTGGTAAGTTGCTATCATCGCTATCTTGGCTTATTGATAAATCACTTTCATCATTCCCATGACTGTTAAGTTTTTCGATATCAATAGGCTCATCCACATTGATGGATTTGCTCACTTCAACCCTTAGATCGAGATTTGAATCAAGATTTTTATCGATATTTTCTATTTTATTCACCATTTCGTTCTCATTTTTTTCTATCTTGCCCTCGTCTATCTTATCATCATCTATATCATCATTTTCATTAACTTTTTCATCAGGTTGTTTAAGCTGCTTGATATTGTCTTCAATTTTATCGCCATCATCAGGTTTATCGTATGTTAGAGCTTTGTGCTTTTGTTTGGATATGCCACACCAGCCACATAACTTTTGACACAGATCACCAAATGACATAGAAAGACCATTGAACGAGTAAAAATAATGTTATTTAATATAAAACTCTTCAAGTTGCCGTATGCAAGTCAAAGTTATTACAATACTTATGTCGATGTGATTTATTTAATATAATGGATGTTTTTATCTATCTAGTACCGTTAACTTTGCTTATTGCTGGTATTGGCATTGCAGCTCTAGTTTCTGGTATAAACAAGGGGCACTATGACGACTGCGATAGAGCTATGAACAAAGTACTCACGCTAAATGAGCGCAGTGGTGATGATAAAGATATCAAAAAACCTACATAACCCGCTATAGAGCTTACCTCTATTCAGCCTATAATTAGGCATTGAAAATTTCTATTATTAAAAGCAAAATGATGATTAGATAAAAACAATAATTTTGAGCGCACTGATTTGTCATGGCAGGCCATTTACAAGCTGATCCACTATTCGTTGGTTTAACAAGACCACCAATGCTATTTGGGGTGAGTTATACTTTTGCTCTTATGAATGGCTTCTTTTCGATGATTACTTATGTGATGACAAATGATTTTAAATATTTGGCAGCCATGTTTCCAATCCATCTTCTCGGCTATAAATTATGCTCAAAAGAACCGCTTTTTCTGGAGCTTTATAAGGTAAAAGCAGAGAAATGCTCTCGCAGCAAAAATCGTTTCTATCATGGTGCCAATTCCTATGATCCAAGCTAGATATGATCAAATTTTGGCCAACGAGAGCTGATAGGCAGTCAACATTTAGAAATGAATATAAAGCAAGCGGTTTTGTTCCATACAGCTGCCATTGGAATGATCATACCCTGTTAACTAAAGACAATTCTCTGATGCAGGTTGTAAAGGTTGATGGATTTTCTTTTGAAACGGCTGATGACGAAGATGTTGATATCAGAAAATCTATTCGTAATTCCCTCTTTAAAGGAATGGCAGCAAGTAATTTAGGTTTATATTTCCATGTAGTACGGAGGAAACAAAAGCCTTATCCCGATGATTATGTTTGTGCTGATATGCCTGATGGTTTTGCTGCATATTTAGATCAAAAATGGGTTAATAAATATAAAAATAAAAGGGCTTTTGTAAACGAGCTCTATGTTACGATCTTATGCAGTTCTCCCTCAGCTTCACTAGCTATAGGAAATGTTATTAATGCCCTGGCCGGAGAGGATCCTAAGGAATCTTGGCGGAAAGGGATGATAGATACCCAGGAGCAGCTGGAGGAAGCAACAGGCAGAGTCATAAATACTCTAAGAGACTACGGCCCAAAACTACTTGGCATAGATAAGACATCTAAAGGACACTATTCAGAACTTGCTGAGTTCCTTGGTCGTATCACTAACTGCGGAGAGGTTAATAGAATACTGCATGTTCCAGACGATATATCGCGCTACATAAACAATTGCCGCTTATATTTCGGGAATAGGGTTATAGAGGTCAAAACATGGGATGGTCAGAGGAAATTCGCTGGGTTGGTCAGTATTAAAGAGTACGGCCCCAAAACATGGGCTGGTATTTTAGATCAATTTTTGCATATGCCATTCGAATTTATCATCACCCAATCATTTCGGTTTACTAACCGTCAGTCCGCAATTGGGAAAATGCAGCTACAGCAAAACCGCATGATCCAAGCTCAGGATAAGGCAATTTCCCAGATAGCCGAGATTACAGATGCCCTAGATAAAGCTATGAGTGGGGAAATCGGCTTTGGTCAACATCACCTCACCGTTATGTGCGCCTCTGATGAGTTAAAAGATCTTGAGAATATTCTCTCTCTTGCTACAGTTGAATTAACCAATACTGGTGGTATAGGAGTGAGGGAGAGAACGAACTTGGAGCCAGCGTTTTGGGCTCAGCTACCTGGAAATTTCAGTTTTATTGTTCGTAATTCAACAATAAATACTTACAATCTAGCTGCGTTTAATTCCCTCCATAACTATCCTTTAGGAAAACAGTATGGTAACCATTGGGGTGATGCCGTTTCGGTTCTTGATACGACTTCTGGTACGCCATATTATTTTAATTTCCATCTACGAGATGTAGGTCATACCACAATTATCGGACCAACTGGTGCCGGTAAAACTGTTATGATGAATTTTCTTTGTGCTCAGGCTCAAAAATTTAAATGCCGCCTTTTCTTCTTTGATAAAGATCGGGGAGCCGAGATTTTTCTTCGCGCAATAAATGGCCAATATACTATCATCGATCCAGGCAGAAAATGTGGGTTTAATCCCCTGCAATTGGCTGATACTGGAGAAAATAGAACATTTCTATTGGATTGGCTTAAGCAGCTTGTATCAACCAATGGAGAGCAGATAACCTCTGAGGATATATCTTTACTTAGCACTGCAATAAGCGGTAATTATAAGCTGGATAAAGCGAGCCGCAAATTATCAAATATAGCGCCATTCTTAGGTCTCCAGGGCCCAGGGACTTTGGCTGGTCGCTTGGCTATGTGGTGTGGAAATGGCTCGTATTCTGCCGTCTTCGATAATGATATCGATGTGATCGATTTCTCAAAAGCAACGGTGTTTGGTTTTGAAATGGCTGAATTGCTTAAAAATAAAGTGGCTCTTGGGCCAGTTCTAGCATATCTATTTCATCGTATTAACATGTCACTCGATGGCACAGCCAGTATGATCGTTTTGGATGAGGCCTGGGCTCTGATAGACAATCCTATATTCGCTCCGCGCATCAAAGACTGGCTCAAGGTCCTGCGTAAGTTAAACGCATTTGTGATTTTC